>JAMCWS010000310.1:0-1242 GCA_023480605.1 bacterium | reverse complement strand
GATGGATGGCCACTTCGTGGATGTCGGGAAAGGCGGCGCACAACGTTTCGCGCACGGCGCTTTCGATTTCGTGCGTCCGGTCGGCGGTGATGTCGGGACGCACGACGATGTGAAGGTCGAGGTGGACGTCGTCGGGCATTCCGTGGGTGCGCACGGCGTGGCAGTTTTCGACCCCTTTGACCGCCTCGACCAGCTTGCGGATCGGCTCGGGGTCCAAGCGGACGGTGTCGGTGAGCAGTTGCACATTCTCGCGCACGACCTTCCAGCCGGTGCGCAGGATGACGCCGACCACCAAGAACGACAGGACGCCGTCGAGCCACGGCCAGCGCGGAGCCAGCACCAGCGACGAGATCGACATGAGCGTGACGCAGACGTCGGTCTTGGTGTGGGCGGCGTCGGCCAGCAGGAAGGTGCTGCGCAGCGCGCGCCCGCGCCGGCCCTCGTAAATCGTGATGAAAATGTTGAGCGCCAGGCCGACGCCCACCATGGTCAGCCACGCGGGCGTGACTCGGACCGACGGCTCGCCGGCGTGCGCGACGATGCGGTGGACGATCGTCTTGAGAACTTCCCAGGAGGTCAGCGCCATAAGCCCGCCGACGGCCAGGGAGGCCAACGCCTCGAACTTGCGATGGCCGTAAGGATGCGCCGCGTCGGGCGGCCGCCACGACTGGCCCATCACGAAGATGCCAACGATGTTGTTCGCGGCGTCGAGGATGCCGTGAAAAGCATCCGAAAGCACCGTCAGATTTCCGCTCCGAAGCGCGACCAGCAACTTGAGCGCGAAGTTGGCCACGTTAAGCCACAACGTGATCCACAGAACGCGCAACACGCGGCGTCCCGGTGAGGATGTGGCGACTGCCGTAGGGTCCATCGGTCGCGCTCGGGCGCCTTTCATGAGCGTTCAGGTCCAGACATTGTGACCGGATCGCCCCCGGCCGGCAATGGCAAACAATCAGCTTCGCGGTCCCGCCGCCGGCCGCGCATTTCGAACCGTCCCGCGCTCGCGCCGGGCTCTCCGGCCGAACCGGACCGGATGCTTGACGCGAAGAAAGGGAACGTTAAAATAGTAAGCGGCCATGGTGGCGATCCGCCTGGTCATCAAGGTCCGAGGGAACGGGAGTGTCGCCATGTCGATCCGTTCTATCAGCCGCCGGTGGTTGCCGGTCGCCGCGAGGCGCATCGCCGTCGTATTACTCACGGCCGTCGCGCTCTCCGCCCCCGGAGGGCCGCCGGCCGCGCCGT
>JAMCWS010000356.1 GCA_023480605.1 bacterium | reverse complement strand
GCGATCGTAACCGCCCGCCATGGCGGGGGCGTGATCGAAGTCTCCGGAATCCCCCCGCCCGCCCCCGGGGGGTCAAGATCTACCTGCACTTGCCCTCGTCATTCCGCTTTTGACTTTGCCAACCGCGATGCTTTACGGTTTAATGGCACCCGTATACGATCGGGTCCGCCGCGCCCCCCGCCAGGTCATGGCCGCGGCGCGGGCGGCCCGCCTGCCGCGCAGTCTTGCGATCTATCCAGCGAGGGCCTGAATGATGACCACCGACGTGATCCACGAAGCGCTCGAAGCCCTGCGCGACTTGGGGACGCCCGAGGAGATGAAAGCCCGGGCCGAGGCGGGCCTGGCGCCGGCCAGCCGGCCCAAGGTCAACGGCCACGTCCATTTGCCGCCCAACTTTTCGGCCTTCGACAGCGTCGTCCAGGCGGTCGGTCTGGCCGCCGATCAGGCCATCGGCGTGCTGGGCGTGAGCAACTATTACGACTACACGGTCTATGGCGACTTCGTCATGCAGGCGCGCGCGCGCGGGATCTTTCCCTTGTTCGGCCTCGAAATCATTGCCCTCGACGCCGGCCTGGCCCGCCAAGGCGTCAAGATGAACGATCCCGGCAATCCGGGCAAGCTCTACATCTGCGGCAAAGCCATCACTCGTTTCGGCCAGATGAACACCGAGGCCCGCGACCTGCTGGGCATCATTCGCTACAACGACTCGGCGCGGATGCGCATACTCGTCGGCCGCCTGGCGGAGATCTTCGCCGCCGGCGGCGTCGAGACGGGCCTCACCGAGGCGGCCGTCATCGACATGGTCGTCGCGCGCCACGGCTGCGCGCGCAAGACCGTCTACCTCCAGGAGCGCCACGTCTGCCAGGCCTTCCAGGAGGCGCTGTTCGCCCGGGTGCCGGCCGGGGGGCGCGCCGCCGTGCTGGCCCTCATCCTGGGCGCCGAGGTCAAGGCCGGTCCCAACGACGCCGTCAAGATCCAGAATGAAATCCGCTCGCACCTGCTCAAGGCGGGCAAGCCGGCCTATATCGAGGAAAAATTCGTCGACCTGGCGCAGGCCCGCCGGCTGATCCTCGCGCTGGGCGGCATTCCCTGCTACCCAACGCTGGCCGACGGGGCCAAGCCGGTGAGCCCCTACGAAGAACCCGTCGAGACGCTGATCAAGAACATGAAAGCCGCCAACCTGCACTGCGCCGAGTTCATCCCGTTGCGCAACGCGCCCGAGGTGCTCACGCGCTACGTCAAGGCCATGCGGGCCGCCGGTATCGTCGTCACCGCCGGCACGGAACACAACACGCTGGACCTGGCGCCGCTCGAGCCGGCCTGCGTCGGGGGGGCGCCGGTTCCCGACGATATCAAGGAGATCTTTTGGGAGGGCGCGTGCGTCCAGGCCGGCCACCAGTTCATGGCCCTGCACGGCCAGTGCGGATTCGTCGACGAACACGGCGACCCCAATCCCGAGTTCGCCGGCGTCGAGACGCGCATCGACGCCTTCCGCCGACTCGGTGCGGCCGTGATCGAAAGCTACCGCCGGGCGGCGATATGAACGCGGCGATATGACATGCGGCATCGGCATATCCCCCGCATGATTCGTGATCGTGATCGCTGTCGTATTCGCATCGATCATGATGAAGTCCGCAAATTGAACGAAAAAAGTCCGAAGGATGTGCTCCATGTCAACCACCATCCCCTGGCCGATCTTCAACTCCGCCGACGATCCGCTTGACCAGCTCGTGACCCTGTCGCGGTATTATGGCTCCGATCCCGAGTTCGTGAAGGCCGGCGGCGGCAACACCTCGGTCAAGGTCGGCGGGCGGATGTGGATCAAAGCCACCGGCGCCCACCTGGGCACGGTCGGCCGCGAAGGATTTCTCGAACTCGACATGGCGGCCCTTGCCGCGGTCCTGGCGACCGACTTCGGCAGCGACATGCCCGCCTGCGAGCAACGGTTCAACGAGGCCGTCGCCGCGGCGCGCCTCCACCCCGAATCCGGGCGGACGCCGTCGATCGAGACCATCCTCCATTACCTGCTTCCCAGCCGGTTCGTCGTCCACAGCCACTCGACGCTGATCAACACCGTCACGTGTTGCGCACGCGGCGAAGACTTGACGGCCGAACTGTTCGGCGACGACGTGGGCTGGATGCCCTACGCCGACCCCGGCATCGCCCGGGCGCAGGCGATGCGGCAGGCGCTGGCCGGCTATGCGCGCCGCACCGGCCGGGCCGCCCCGCGCGCGCTGCTCATGCAGAATCACGGCCCCATCGTCTGCGGCGAAACGCCCGACGAGGTGCGCGCCAATACCGAACGGATCGTCGGCGCCGTCGAACGCCGTCTGGCCGCGGCCGACGACGGCGAGCCGTTCGGACCCATCCGCCGCCTGCCGCCGGGCGAAGCCGTGGCGCAGGGCGCCGTGGTCCGCAATCACCTGGGCGCCGTCCTGCGGACCGAGCGAATGCCCGCCCACCTCGTCTTCGACGGCTCGGCGCGGGTGATGATGCTGGCCGGGGCCGTCCGGGGCCGCGAGTTCGCCGCCCTGGGTCCGCAAACCCCCCAGCAGATCGTCCTGTGCCAGTCGTCATTCCCCTTGTGGCTCGAGGCGCCCGATGCGAAAACGGAGGCGGAATGGCCGAACCGGCTGCGCGAGTCGGTCCGGGCGCACGCCGCTGCGACGGGATTGGCGCCGCGCGTTTTTCTGATTGAGGGGTTGGGCCTGTTCGCCGCGGGCGACGACGTCGACGACGCCGAGACGATCCGGGCTTTTTATGCCGACGCGATCGAGATCCTCACCGGCTCCAAGCGCCTCGGCGGCATCCAGCCCATGAGCCGCGAGGGGCGGGCGTTCATCGAAACCTGGCTGATGACCGGTTCCTATCGGCCCGCCGCCCCCAGACACGCCTGATATTTTGATCCCGGCGGACGAAAACCCGCATCCCCGGGGCCGCGGGAGCGGCGAGCCAACGACGACCAAGGCAGGCGGCCATGCACAAGACTTACCAGGTGAACGGCGGGCGCATTGCCGAAATCCTCGACGCGGATCCGGCGCAATTGGGCCAGGTGACCGCGTACGTCAACCCCGACGAGGCCGAACGCAAGGAACTGGTCGAGCGCTACTGCCTGGATGAACACACGCTGTTTTCCTCACTCGACCCCGACGAGCTTTCCCGCCTGGAATTCGAGCCCGAGCACGTCGCTTTCATCTTCAAACGCCCCAAGAACGTTTTCACCAAGGAGCAGTTTCTCTTCCGTGTCGAGTCGACCGGTCTGTTTCTTTTCAAGGAGCGACTCATCATCGTCATTTCCGAGGACATACCGCTCTTCACCGGCAAGGAGTTCAACCGGATCAAGTCGCTGACCGACCTGACGCTCAAGCTCATCTCCCGCTCGATCATCCACTTCCGCGAGCACCTCAAGGTCATCAGCATGATTTCCGACGAACTCCAGAACAAGATCAACACGTCGATGGAGAACAGCCACCTGCTCAACATGTTCTCGCTCGAAAAGAGTCTCGAATATTACCTCAATTCGATCAACTCCAACGGGCTCCTGTTCGAGCGCATCAAGTATTACGCCGCGCGGATCGGCTTCACCACCGAGGAACTCGAACTGCTCGACGACATCATCGTCGAGAACAGCCAGTGCAGCAAACAGGCCGAAATCTACTCCAACATCCTCGCCAGCCTCATGGATGCGCGCGCCTCGATCGTCAGCAACAACCTGAACGTGCTGATGAAAACGCTCAACATCATCACGATCGCCATCATGGTGCCGACCTTCGTGGTCAGCGCCTTCTCGATGAACGTCGGCATCCCGATGCAACACCATCCCTTCGCCTTCTACATCATCATGGGCATCGCGATGGTCTCCGTGCTGGCCTTCATCTTTTTCTGGCGATATCGCAAGTGGTGAAGGAAGGAGAGCGCTCGCGGCGGACGCGCATCACATGGCGGAACAAACATGCAAACCAGCGATGAATCCGGCCTTGCATCGGCGGCGACTCGGCAGTCGACTGGCGGCCTGCGTCGCCGCCCTGGCGGCCGGCCTTGTTCTGGCCGCCTGCCACGGAGCGAATCCCCGATCGAGCGAGAAAAACCAGCCCTCCATGCAACCTTTTTTCACCTTCGGCGCCCTGGCCGACGCCCAGTATGCCGATCACGACCCCTGGAACACCCGCTATTATCGCGCTTCGCTGGGCAAACTCACCGCCTGCGTCAACGAATTCAATCGCCGCGACCTGACTTTTGTCATCGACCTGGGCGACCTGATCGACCGCGATGCGGCCAGCTTCGCGCCCGCACTCAAGGCGCTGGCCCCGCTTAGGGCGCCCCTATACCACGTTGCCGGCAATCACGATCTGGCCGCCGGCCGGCCGGAGGAAGCCGCGCGCGCCCTGGGCCTGGCGCGCCGCTACTACGATTTCGCACGGTCTGGCTGGCGCTTTGTCGTCCTCGACGGCAATGACCTGAGCCTTTACGCTACCACGGCCGGATCGCCGGAACACGCCGCCGCCGAGGCCATGCTCGACGATCTGCGCCGCCGCGGCGCCCCCAACGCTCAGGAGTGGAACGGCGGAATCGGGCCGGCGCAACTCGACTGGCTGCGGGCAACGCTGGCGCGCGCCCGGGCCGTCGGCGAGCGCGTCGTCGTATTTTGCCACTTCCCCGTCTGGCCCGATAATGTCCACAACCTTTGGAACGCAGAGGCGGCTCTCGATGCGCTCGATTCCAGCCCCGGCGTCGTGGCCTGGATCGCCGGCCACAACCACGAGGGCAACTACGGCCTGCGCCGGGGCGTTCACCATCTGACCTTGCGCGGGATGGTCGAGACGCCCGACCGCGGCGCCTACGCCTTGGTCGAAGTCTGGCCGGACCGGCTCCGGGTCATCGGGCGCGACGGCGAGCCCGACCGAACCCTCCCTTTCTCTCCCTTGGCGCCGACTTCGTAATCCCATCCGAT
>JAMCWS010000209.1:6630-22857 GCA_023480605.1 bacterium | reverse complement strand
CACGAATATTACTTCTATCCCGCCGTTCGAACGTGCTGGCGTCCAGAATGCCTCGGCCCATCACCCGCACGTGTTCCGCGTCCGCGGCATGAATGACCCCGTGCACGACGGCGCCGCCCGCGATATAGACCGTCTCGTTGCTTTTCAGTTCGATGCGCCCGGGGCGATGGATTCCCGGGCCGAAATAACGCACGCCCGGCGCGTCGGGAGCCGGCGCGCCGGTCTCCAGGTGATTGGCGAACAGGTGCAGCGCGCCGTGAATGCCGTCCACCTCGACGACCACCGGTCCGGGCGCATCCAGCTTGAACGTGATCCGGTTGCCGCTCACTTCGGGCTTGATGCCCAGGCGTAGCGGTCGGATGATAACCTCCCCGGCCGGACGGCTGGAGACGACTTCGACCTCCACCGGGCCGGCCATGTCCCACGTGGCGAAACCGGCCAGTTCGGTTTGGTCAAGCGGGCGCTGCTCGCCGGTCCACATCTTGTTGAGCGGCTTGGCGGAAACGCGCGCCTGGTAGACGAACACCGGTTGGCCGTTGACCTTGAGCGTGTAGAGATCGCAGGGCTTCTCGTCCGCCGGAGCGGGGTAAACCACGACCGGAGCCTTGGCATCGGCCGAATCGTTCATGGTGAATCCTTCCCGCGGGATGAGCATCACAGCTCCCGCCAACAATGCGTACACGGTTAAGATGCGATTCATGATGAACCTCGTATCGCCGACCCGGCGGACCGGCCGGAAGATGAGCGACCCGATGAGCCGGACGGCGGATGTCGATGAAAACGGCCCGTGGGGCCGGCTGACAATATATGCGAAGGCGGACGTGATGCGCAACCAATCGTGCGACCGTCCTATAAAGTCATTGTGGTCATTATAAGTTTTGCGAGCAAGGCCGCCACCCCCGTAGAGCTCGCGCTGTGGCGGCGCGCCGCCTCCGTGCGGGCTCTTTCTCGCTCCACCAAATCGGCCCGTTCCATCACCCGAAGCCGGAAAGCCGGCACGGAGGCCGGCTCTCCAGGGCGTAACCAGGCTTGATAGGATCGCCTCCCGGGGTAATCGTACCGGCTCTAAGGGGAGTTTCAAACCTGCGCGGTCGCGCCGGCCGGCCCTTGGCGAGTAGCCCGGTCAGCGCCGGTGTCCCGGCGGCCCCTGGCTTGGCCCATGCCCCGCGTTGCCGTGCGCTTCCCCGTTGCCGCCCCGGCCGTTGTTGGGGTGCTCCGGGCCGCGGCCCGGTGGCGCCTTGCGATGGGCTTCGATGCGGCCGTGAAGCCGGTCATGCACGTCATAGGGGTGCGGGGCGTCGGTGCGAACGAAGATATGCGAATGGCCTTGGACGCGGATCTGCCTGGGCAGATAACGGCCGCTGTGCCAACCGCCTTTTTCGCGCCAGAACCAGTGCACGGCGACCGGGTCGTAATAAACGTCGACGTCGGGATAGAAGTAATATTCGTGAACGTGGCCGGGGCGGGCTGTATTCAGGTAGATCGTTTCGGTTTCGGGCGGCGCCCCCCGGTAAACCACCACTTTTTCCGGTGGGCGGGGTTCGGGCTGGACGACCACGCAGCCGGGGACGATCAGTCCCAGGCCGGCGAGCGCGCCAATCGCGGCCGAGCAGCGAAGAGGCTTGCTTTTCATTGTTGTCACTCCCTGCAGGATGAATGTCATGATGAGCGTGCTTCGCGACATCACTCATCCTGCGATGACATCGCCGGCGCGAACTTGGTTCCCCGCGGCAGCGTCTCCAGCAACGCCGTCAGGCGCCGGCCGAGTGCGATGGGCCAGGCCTGGGCGAAAAGGTACTGGGCGATCAGCCAGCCGAGTCCGCCGCCGAAAAGCACATCGCTTGGAAAGTGGCGCCGTTGCGCCACCCGCGCCAGCGCGCATCCGCAAGCGATCAGGAGCCAGATCCATCGCCCTCGGGGATACAGGGCGATCAGAAAAGCGGCGATGACGAATGCCACGCAGGCATGGCCCGACGGGAAGGAGTCGTAACCGTCCTTGAACCACGGACGCTGCGCGCTCAACCCCAGCCACTGATCCTGTCGCGAGGCGTTCAGCAGCGTCCGGGGATGGTTTTGCCGCCAGTTTTCGATCCAGGCGCGGTTTTCGTCGGTCAGGCGCACCGAAAAGGTCGGGCGGGCGCGGCCGAACGTAAACTTGGCCGTTCCGTTGACCGCCCCCGCTGCCAGCAGGGTGATCAGCAAGACGAATATCGCCGCGCGGCGCCGGCGGTCGAGAACCCAGATCGTGGCGCAGATGACCGTCACCGTGAACGCGCTGACGAATTGTTTGGCCGAGGTCAGGTAGGCGTTCGGCAGATCGCGAGTGAGGTTGTAGAGGGGGTGATATAAGTCGTCGGTAAAGTGGATCATGACCACCGCCGCCGCCATCACGAGCAGGGCGGGCCAGATTCGCCGCAGACGAAGGGATTGGGGAAAATCCTGGGGCGCCGCCTCGACGGCGACCGCTTCATTGGAGGTGGTCTCGATGTCTAAAATCTGAACAGTCAATCGCCCATCCCCCTATACAAACCAAATAAACCATATTGCGCGCCGTGGCGCGGGTTGATAACTTGACATGCCGCACCACGCGCCTTGTTTGATTTTCGCGGCCGTAATCTCAAAGTGCAATCAAATACTGGCATGCCGCCGCCGCCGCCACTCCCCCCCATCCTTCATCGCCCGGCGGCGATGACGACGGTTCTGGCCGCCGCCGCGTTGATTCTTTACCTGGCCGGCAACGGTCGCATCAGTCTGTGGGACCGCGACGAACCCCGTTTCGCCCAAGCCACCCGCCAGATGATCGAATCGGACGACTGGGTGGTGCCGCGGTTCAACGAAGACAACCGCTATGACAAGCCGGTGTTGATTTACTGGCTCATGAGCGTGCCGATGCGGCTGTTGGGCGTCAACGAAATAAGCGCCCGCATGCCGGCCGCGCTGGCCGGCGCCGCGACGACGGCGCTCGTTCACCGGTTGGCGCTCGCCCTGGGATGCGGGCCGGCCGGGGCCCTCCTGGCCGCGTTGATGACGATGTCGAGCGCCCTGTTGTTTGGCATCGCCAAGGCCGCGACCACCGACGCCGTCCTGACCCTGACGATCGTGGCGATGATGAGGCTGCTCTGGCGCCAGCGCCAGGGGCCGTTCTCGTGGATTCGCCACTGCGCCATTTACGCCATCCTGGGCGCCTCGGTGCTGGTCAAGGGCCCGCCGGGGCCGCTGGTGCTGGCGACGGCGGTGGCCGGCGAGGGAGCCTGGCGCGCCTGGCGCGAACGGCGCGGCTATCGCCCCGACATCAAGGCGATATTCCGCCGCTGGGCGGTCGGCTGGCTGGTGTTTCTGGCGGTGGCGCTGCCTTGGGCGGTGCTGGCCTGGCGGCGGACGGGCGGGGAATACTTCGCCATGGCGCTGGGCCATCACGTGCTCGAGCGGTCGCTCAAGCCCCTGGAGAGCCACGGCGGCAAGTCGCTCCTGTTTTTGTTTTATTATTTTCCCGTGCTGGCGGCGGGATTGTTTCCCTGGTTCGCTCCGGCCCTGCTTGGCCTGCGCCATGCCTGGGTGCGACGCGGTGAAGCCTCCTGGCGGTTCCTCTGGTGCTGGCTCGTTCCGTCTTACATCGTCTTCTCGCTTGTCAGGACCAAACTGCCCCACTACATCGCTCCCCTGCTGCCGGCGGCGGCGCTGATGGCCGGCCTGTGGTGGGACGCCCCCCGCGGCGGAGGCGCCGTCCGGCTCGAAGCGACGCGCGGCTGGTGGCGCGCGGGTGCGGTCGTGACGGCAATCCTCGGCGCGCTGACGGGCGCGGGCCTCGTCGGCATCGCCGTCTACCTCGCCTGGCGGCCGCTGCTGGCTCCCGCGGTTCTGGCGGGCATCGTGATTATCGGAGGCAGCGTGGCCGGCGGTGGGCTGTGGTGGCGCCGGCGCGCCGGGTCGGCCATCGCCGCGTGGGCCGGGATGATGGCGGTCGGCGGGCTGGTCGTGTTCACCTGGGCGTTGCCGTCGATCGAGCCCCTGCGGATCTCGAAAAACCTGACCGCTTGGGTGGCGCGGCACGCCCCGCCCGGCACGCGACTGCTGGGCGCGGAGTATCGCGAGCCGTCGCTGGTTTTCTACTGGAGCGCGCCCGTCGAAATGCTCGGTAACAGTCATCCGGAGAAGGCACTCGAGCGGCTGCGCGACCCGAAGACCCCGACAGCCCTCATCGCCCCGCTCGATCGCTGGAACAAGTGGAAACGCCTCCTCCCGGAGCTGAACCGGCCGCCGATTTCAATCCGTTACCAGGGGCGTTACTACCTCTTTCACCGCGGGCGCTGGACCGACATGGTGGTGGTCGGCAACTGGTGACCGGCGTCGCGCAACCCGCCATCGCTTGTGGGCGCGAATAGGGCTGGAAACCTTCGGCGCAATTGGATACAACGAGAAAATTCCAAGGTGATGGAGCATTGAACCATGGATGCAATCGAGGCTATCAAAACCCGCCGCAGCGTGCGCCTGTTCAAGGCGGAACCCGTCGCGACGGAGATGCTCGAAGACATCGTCGATTGCGGCCGGCTGGCCGCCACCGCGCGCAACGATCAGCCCTGGGAATTCGTCGTCGTCACCGACGCCGCGTTGCGCGCCCGGCTGGCCGACGTGACCGAATTCGGCAAGTTCATCGCCCGCGCCCCCGCCTGTGTCGTTGTCCTGTGCCGCGAGGCCAAGTATTACCTCGAGGACGGGGCCGCCGCCGCCCAGAACATCCTCGTCGCCGCGCGCGCCCACGGCCTGGGGTCCTGCTGGGTGGCCGGCGACAAAAAACCCTATGCGGACCGCATCCGCGAGATGGTCGGCGCCCCCGCGGGCTACCGGCTCATCTGCCTGATCGCCATCGGCCATCCGGCCGAAAGCCCCCAGCCGTCCAAGCGTTCGCTGGATGAAGTCCTGCACTGGAACCGATTCTGAGCGACCGGCCGGGGGAGGAAGGATGAACCATGGCCGGAACGATCACCCGCCGTCAATTGTTGAAACTGGGGGCCGGCCTCATGCTGCCGGCGGTGCTCGCGCCCCAGGCCGCCATCGCGAAGGAATCACGACCCATGCGCCGACCCAACGTATTGTTCATCCTCACCGACGACCAGCGGTTCGACACCATCGCGGCCCTGGGCAATCGCGAAGTCCACACCCCCAATACCGACACGCTGGTCCGGGATGGAGTCGCCTTTACCCGCGCATACATCATGGGCGGCACCGACGGCGCAGTCTGCATGCCCAGCCGCGCGATGATTCACACCGGCCGGGCGCTTTACCGCCTTCACGACCGGGGTTCGTCCATCCCGGCCGGGCATCCGATGCTGGGCGAAGCGTTCCGCGCCGCCGGCTACGATGCTTTCGGCTGCGGCAAGTGGCACAACGGCCGCGCCTCCTACGCGCGCAGCTTCACGCACGGCGGCCGGATACTCTTTAACGGCATGAGCGACCAGTATAATCCCAACCTGATGGATTTCGACCCGACGGGCAAATACGACGGTGAGATTTACCATCCCAAAGACCGGCCGGAACTGGCCGGCAAGCACTCCAGCGATATCTACACCGAAGCGGCGCTCGATTTCGTCGCGCATCACGACACGACGCGGCCGTTTTTCATGTATGTCGCCTACCAGTCGCCGCACGATCCGCGCACGGCGCCCCGACGCTTTCACGATCTTTACGACCCCGGGCAGCTCACGCTCCCGCCCAGTTTCATGCCCGAACACCCTTTCCGGATCGGCCATGACCGCATCCGCGACGAAATGCTGGCCCCCTTCCCCCGCACTCCCGAAGTCGTCCGCCGGCACCTGGCCGATTACTACGCCATGATCTCGCACGACGACTATCAGATCGGGCGCCTCGTGAGGGCGCTCAAGGACAAGGGGTTTTACGACGACACGATCATCGTGTTTACCGGCGACAACGGCCTGGCCCTGGGCTGCCACGGCTTGTTCGGCAAGCAGAACGTCTACGACCCTTCCGTGCACGTGCCGCTGATCATCGCCGGACCGGGCATCCCGCGCGGCGAGCGGCGCGACGCCTTCTGCCACTTGAACGACATTTTCCCGACCCTCTGCGACCTGTGCGGACTGCCCTTACCCAATGCGGGCGATCCGCACGGGGAGGCCGACGGGCGCAGCCTGGCGCCCGTCATCGCCGGCGCCGAAGAGACGCGACGCGACGCGCTCGCCTTCGCCTACATTCGCTATCAGCGCGCGATTCTGACCGACCGCTGGAAACTCATTCACTACGATCTGGACGGCCTGCGAACCATCCAGCTTTTCGACGCGCGGAACGATCCGGCCGAATTGCACAACCTGGCCAACGATCCCGCGCACGCGGCGACCGTCCGCGACCTGACCGCCCGTCTGCAAGTCATGCTCGCCGGTGCCGGCGATCCCGCCCGACTCGATCAGCCGGGATTCGGGTTGCCGTCCTGAACGGCGGCGCGCCGACCGGCGGGCTGCCTCGCCTCAGTCGCGCCAGTTGAGTGGACTGGCGACGAAAATTTCGTAGAAACGCTCGATCGTCTTCTTCCCATCCTCGATTTCGTGGTCCTGCAGATCGCCGATCGTGATGATCCCCTGGAGTTTGCCTTCCTCGACGACGGGCAGGCGGCGGATCCGGTTCTCGCGCATGACCTTACGGCATTCGTCGAGCGTCGTGTCGAAACGGCAGCAGGCCACCGGCGTGCTCATGATCTGCTCGACACGGGTTGTTTCGGGCGCGCGTCCTTCGCCCAGCAGGCGCCGCATGACGTCCCGTTCGGTGACGATCCCGATCATCCGCCCCTCCTTGATGACCACCAGCGAGCCGATCCGCTTATCGTTCATCGTCCGGACCGCCTCACTCGCCATGGCGTCATGGGCGATGGATTCGACTTCCGTTCCCTTGCGTTCCAGAACCTCCTTGACCGTCAACATAGCCGTTCCTTTCCGTTGCGCCCCGCGCGCGAACTCCGCGAAATGCTTCCTGTTTCGACGAAGACAGGAATCTATTATCCTTTTGTCACCTATCTTGAGTATGGGTCCGCTTGCGATGTAAAGTCAATCACCAAGCCGCCTTTGTTCCCCATCCGCGTCAACACGGATCGGGATATGATCATGGCGATTCACCCCCCATCAACCATGTGTTTATTCTCGTGCTCGTGCCCGTAATCGTAATCGTGATCGTGATCGCATTTTACTAATCTTTGAATCCAAAGAAATTTATCGACGGCTTATATTATTATGATCACGATTGCGAATTATCATGAATCGGTGCTTCTCCACGAAGGAAAAAATTTTTCGATTACGAGCACGAGCAGAAGCAGAAGCGGGAGCACGGAATATCGTCGTAGCCCGGTCACGTTCACCATCAGGGAGTGGGCGGCGCGGTGCGCCGAAACATGTGCAGGTATTCACCGTCGGCCAGGGCGACGATTTCAGGACGGTAAAACTCCCAGAAGTCGATGTGCGCATACATTTCGTAGTCGCCATAAGAGATGCCCAGCGGCCCCCAGGCGTTGATGATGTCCTTGGGATCGCCGAAATCCAGGCGATCGGGCCGCACGAAGGCGTAGCCGAACAAAATCGCCGCCGGTCTGCGCTCGAGCACGTAGGCATTGTCGAATTTGGGGATGAACACGCCCCGCTCGGTTTCGGCCTCGCCGCCGGCCGGCCGCACGCTCGCCGCGTGGGCGATGTGGCCGTCGACAAAGCCCCGCATGTCGAGCACCGGCAAGCCGCTGTAAAAACCCAGCCGGCCGGGGATATCCGCCGCCACCAGGCTACCCGGCGGCAGCGCCCCCTTCAGGTAAAGCGCTCCGGGCCGCGCGGGATCGTCGTCGCGTCCGTCCATGGGCGGCCACTCCCCAGCCGCGATCCGTTCGGGCAGGCGGCGGATCCGGCTCCAGTCGCCGCGATAAGCATCCATCATCCACAGGTGCAGGCCGAAACCCGCCACCAGCGCCAGCACCGCAAGATGGCCGTAGATCCGCCAGCGCTCGCGAGCGAAATGCACCGCCTCCAAGTAAACGCTCAAGGCGATGCCGAAACAGATATACATGAGCGGCAGGATGCCGGCCATGAACGGGAATTCGCGCAGTTCGCCGCCGCCGAAAATCAAAACCACAAGCAGGGGCGGCATGACGTACTCCGCCGCCTGCCAACCCAGGCGCGGCCAGAACGGGAGCGAGAGCAGGATAAGAAGCCAGAACTGCACCCCTTCGTACTTGAGCACGTAATCGAGCAGATCGTCCCAACCGGCCAGTGGCCAGCCCACCCCCAGGCCCATGGCGTAAAAGGGATTGGGCAGTGGGTGGCCGTAGTAGACGAGCCGCCAGCCCACGTGCAGGCCGGCAACGGCGAGGAACGGACCGACGAGGGATGCCAGGCGGATCGCGGCGCCCATTGCGCGCCCGCCGCGGGCCGCCGGGTGGAACGGATGCGCGGCCGCTTGGTTCGGCGGACGTCGTTCCCGGCCGCCGGCGGCGTCATGGTTTTTATGTAGCACTTCGGCGTAGAGCGATCCCACCCCGTGGTCCGGGCCGTGACTCCTGCCGTGGACGATCCGCCAGGCCAGCATCGCCGCGCAAATCGCGAAGATGGGCATCCCCGAGGGGTGCGCCAGGCTCAATAGACCGAACAGGCCCGACAGGATGCCCAGCCGCCGCGCCGTCAGCGCTCCGTGCCAACCGATGGCCAGCGCCGCGATCGCCAGGTAGAGCGCGCCGAAAAGGTGGGCCGATACCCCGCCGGCCACCCAATAATTGAACGGCATGTTGACGGCCAGCAGCGCCGGCGGCACGAGCGACAGCCAGGTTGGCTTGCCCAGGATCCGCCGCAGGACGATGGCCGACAGGATGATCGTCGCCCAGGAACAAAGCAGGTTGAACAGGATACTCCAGCCGACGTAACTCAGGCCCGCCCCGTGGCCCAGGGCCATCATCAGGACGTAGAGCAGGCTGGTGAAGCCTTCCACCGGCGGCCGCTCGCCGACGTTCCAGACGAGTCCCCGGCCCTCCAGAAGGTGGCCGGCGTAACGGAAAACGATGAAGGCCTGGTCGGTGATCCATGCGAATCGCGAGGCGAACACGCCTTGCAGCGCCACCGGCACCGCCAGCAACACCCACCAGATCCAACCCGCCGGCTTGCGGGCGAGAAATCGTTTGCGCGTCGCCATGGGTGCCGTCTCCCGGGCTTCTTATTCATTATTACTACCTTGAACCAGGTTCAGATAATACAAAAATTCGGAAGATATCGCCGCCAAAGGACTTGCCGGACCGCCGCCCCGCCGTCGGCGTGTGCCCCGTGCCGCGGCATGGCCACACTATCTGTTGCCATTTGCCGTCTTTTCAGGCATTAATAACTGCGCGGGTCGCGCCGCGCGGCTCAGCCTGGCGGATCGGGCGATCATGAAGTCGTTTCTGAAAAGTCATTTCCTGACGTTTTGCCTGGTGGCCGTCGATGTCATCGCCCTGAGCATGATCTGGCGCGAATCCTGGCAGTTCCGCCAGGCCCTGAATCAATTCTTCGCCGTCCCGGTCAATCCCTATCGCGATTACGGCCGGGCGCTCCCCCTGCTGCTGGTCGTCTGGGTCGCCGTGCTGGCCATCTTCAAGCAATACGCCCACAAGGGTCGGATCAGTTCGCTCAACCAGGTCAGCGACATCCTGAAAACCGCCGGTTTTCTGTTCCTCATGACCCTGGCGACGGCCCACGCGATCAAACGCTACCACAACCTGGGCGCCCCGGTCATCGCTTTCGCCGCCGCGGGGATGAGCCTCTACCTCTATTTGAGCCGCACCCTGTTGCGGATGGTCAAGGAGACCATGCGCCAGCGGGGCCACGGCCTCACGCGGGCCGCCATCATCGGGGCGGGCCAAACCGGCCGCCGCGTCGCATTGCGCATCCAAAACCATCCCGAGGTCGGCTACGAACTGGTGGGTTTCATCGACCGGCTCGCCGCCGAACTGGGCGAGAAGGTGGCCGGCGTGCCCGTCATCGGCGACACCTCGAACCTGGTCGACCTCCTTCTGCGTTATCGCATCGAGGAAGTGTTCCTGGCCATCCCCTCCCTGTCGCAGGACGAGGCCTTCGGGCTGGTGGTCCAGTGCGAGGCGGCCAATGTTCATTTCAAGATCGTCAAGAACGACCTGCTCCAGGTCATCACCGAGCGCGTGAAGATCGACGAAATCGGCGACTTTCCCGTCATTTTGCTTCGTGAGGGTAAGCTTACGCCGCTGGACCTGTTCCTGAAGCGCGCGCTCGATCTGTTGCTGACCGCGCCGTTGCTGCTCGTGACCTCGCCCCTCTACCTGCTCATCACGGTGCTCATCAAGCTCGATTCGCGCGGCCCCGTCATTTTCAGTCACGACCGCATCGGCAAAGACGGGAAAATTTTCCGCCTGCACAAATTCCGCACGATGACGACCGGCACCAATCCCTACGCCGTGGCCCCCGGCGACCAGTCCGACCCGCGCATCACGCGCTTCGGGCGTTTCCTGCGCAAGACCAGCCTCGACGAATTGCCCCAGTTCTGGAATGTCCTGCGCGGCGACATGAGCCTGGTCGGGCCGCGCCCCGAAATGCCCTTCATCGTCGCTCAGTATGAGCCCTGGCAGCGCCGCCGCCTCGACGTTCCCCAGGGCATCACGGGTCTCTGGCAGATCGCCGGGCGTAAACAGCTTCCGCTGCACTACAACCTCGAATACGATTTCTATTACATCCGCAACTGGACTCTGCTGCTCGACATCGTGATCCTCCTGCGCACGATCCCCGCCGTTTTCTTCTGCAAAGGCGCCTTCTGAACCTCATCCGCCGGCGCCGGATTCGTTTTTGGCTGATCCTGTTCATTCAGCATATTTCGCCGGCATCCTGTTGACAGGATATGGAGGTTGAACCGGATACGGCTGACACAATTCTCTTGGGCGTATCGCCCGCCTATTGTAAAATCGGGGACGTTCGACGTAAAATCGGGTAAAATCGGGGACGTTCGACGAAATGCCGGCGGAACATTCAATCCGAACGCGAAGTCTTCATTGAATGGGGGCGTTGTGGACGTGGCGGGCATACCCGAGTGGGAGGCCGAAAACGATGAGACGCGTCAACATGGCATGGTTCGACTGCGCGCTGTCGGCGGCGATGATTTGGATCGCCACGCCCGTGGCACTATTTGCGGCCGCGGCGCCGGCGCCGCCGCCCGGGGCCGGGAGGGGCGGCATGGCGGATAACGCAACGCTCGAAAAACTGGCCGAAGCCGACCGCGCCTTCGGCTTTGATCTGCTGGGCCGCCTGACTGCGGGCGATACGCCGCGCAACCTGTTCATTTCGCCCGCCAGCGTGGCCATGGCCCTGGCGATGACCATCAACGGCGCCGCCGCCACGACGCGCGACGCCATGGCGCAAACCTTGCGACTCAAGGATCTGCCCCTGAACGAGGTTAACGCCGCCAATGCCGCCCTCCTCGAATCATGGCGAAACGAAGACCCGAAAATTAAACTGACCGTCGCCAATTCGCTTTGGGGACGCCAGGGGATCACCTTCAAACCCCCCTTCATCGAGGCCAACCGGTTGTTCTACGGGGCGCGGCTGACGACGCTGGATTTCGCCGCACCCGCCGCCCCCACCACCATCAACCGGTGGGTAAGCGAGGCCACCGCCGGCCGCATCGAAAAGATGGTCGATCGGATCGACCCCCAAATGATCCTTTACCTTCTCAACGCGATCTATTTCAAGGGGGCGTGGACCGATCCCTTCGACAAGGCGGAGACCCACGACGCTCCCTTCCACCTGCCCGGCGGCGGCGACGTCACCCATCCCCGGATGGTTCGCTCGGGCAAGTTCGCTTATTTTGAAACGTCCGGATTCCAAGCCATCCTCCTGACCTACGGCATTGATCGTCGTCTCGCCATGCGCGTCTTCCTGCCGCGCGAGGGAACGACCCTCCCCGCCTTCCTGGGCACGCTCGGCGAGGCGACCTGGCGCGACTGGGCCGGCCGTTTCACCGATCGCCCCGGCCGGCTGGAATTGCCGCGGTTCAAAATGACTTACGAGGCCAAGTTGAACGAGCCGCTCAAGGCCATGGGCATGGCCGAGGCTTTCGATCCCGAACGGGCCGATTTTTCGAACCTGATCCAGACGCCCCCCCGCGCGTTCATCAGCGAGGTCAAGCACAAGAGCTTCGTCGAGGTGAACGAAGAGGGCGCCGAGGCCGCCGCCGCCACGTCGGTCGGCATCATGCTGACGGCCGTTCGGGAACCCGCGCCCCCGTTCGCCATGATCGTCGACCGGCCGTTCTTTTTCACGATCGAGGACGCCCCCACCGGCGCGATTCTTTTCCTGGGCATCGTCGCCGATCCGCGCTGAAAGCCCCAATAGACAGGCCGGGATGGAATAAGTTGGGAACGGGGCGGCTTACGGGAACGGGGAGACGAGAATCATTCAAACGATGGCTTGGGGAGTGCCTCATGTCCAGGAGATGGACCGGGTCTCCGCGTCCCCGATAAGTCTCCCATTCTCCTTTCATGCAAATCCCGTTGACATACTCAAACGCATTCGAGAAGCACCCGTTCCTCCTTGGTACAGGGATAACGGTATCTTTTTCGGGCATTTCAGATCATAATCGATAACCAGAACGCCGCGTGCCGATGGGCCTGAAACCCGGGCCCGAGTGCGTCGGAAACGGGCAAACAATAGTTGATATAAGCATCATGAATAATTCAGGGCTTATTCGCCAAACCTGAAATATACTTTATGTTGTCACGCGCGTGGCCGAAGGGTTATGTAAACAGCGATTCGGTACGCGTCCGGCAGCCCCCGTTTCAGGTTTTCGTACGCGACGACGGAGTTAGATTCGCGATGCCATCCATGATAACTTCGCATCCGCCTCACCGGTCCTTCATGCGCATTCGAATTGGATTTTTCCTGCTGCTGGCGCTGACCGCCGCCTCTCCCCGGGCGACAGCCGACCCGGTTTCGGAGACCGACGCGCGGGCCGCCGTCGACGCCTGGCTGCGGCTGGATGCCCATCCCCTGGGCGCCGCTCTGGAAGGCAAGATCGCCGGATTCGTTCCCTACACCGACGCCAAGGGCCTTACGTTTTACTACGTGGCCAGCCTGGATCCCGAGGGCTTCATTATCGTGTCGGCCGACGACCTGATCGATCCGGTGATCGCTTTTTCGCGCGAAGGGACGTTCGACCCCTCGCCGGCCAATCCGTTGGGCGCGCTGGTCGATCGCGACTTGCCGGGGCGGGTCGAAGGCGTCCGCGCCGCCCAGGCCGCCGCCATCCGCCAGGGCCTGGCGTTCACCCCATCGGGGGGGTTCGCCAACGCCCGCGACAAATGGACGCTACTCCGGTCGTCCCAGCCGTCGTTGGCCGCCCTCGGCTCGGTTTCCGACGTGCGGGTGGCCCCGCTCACCCAGACGCGCTGGTCGCAGTCGACCGTCTCCGGAAAGGCCGTTTACAACTACTACACTCCCCCCGGCTATGGCGGCCAGGCGACCAATTATTATTGCGGATGCGTGGCCACCGCGATGGCACAATTTCTTTATTACGTGCGTCACCCGGTGCTGGGGGTCGGAACGCCACAGTTTTCCATAAAGGTGGATGGTGTTCGCAAATACCGGACCTTGCGCGGGGGCGACGGCGCCGGCGGTCCCTATCAATGGGACAACATGCCCGCCGTTCCAAACGGCACCGTCACCGATGCGCAGCGCCAGGCCATCGGCGCGCTGACTTACGATGCCGGCGTGTCGGTCTCGATGGAATATGCCGCCGACGGCTCGGGCGCAACCCTGAGCGATGTGGTCGACCGGTTCACCGACACGTTCATGTTCAGCAATGTTGGTTACGCCGCGGAGTATAACGTCGGGATCCAGCCGTCCGAACTGGCCAAAATAATCAACACCAACCTCGACGACGGCCTGCCCGTCATCCTGGGCATCTTAGACACCGGATCGTTATACGGCCACGCCGTCGTGGCCGATGGCTACGGGTTCAACTTTTCGACCCTCTATCATCACGTCAACATGGGCTGGTCGGGTCTGGACGACGCCTGGTATGCCCTGCCCAGCATCGACGCCAGCACTCCTTACAACACGGTCAGCGGGTGCGTCTATAACGTGTACAAGTCCGGATCGGGCGAAATCGTCAGCGGCCGCGTCCTCGACACGAGCGGCGCCCCCATCGCCGGCGTCACCGTCACCGCCACCCAGGCCGGCGGCGGTTCGTGGGCGACCGTGACCAACGCCAACGGCATCTACGCCCTGGAGAAACTCCCCTCGGCCACGTCGTTCACGGTGACGGCCTCGATGACATATTACACGTTTTCCCCGCCTCAAAGTGTTACGACCGGCACATCCATCTACAAGCGCTCCTACACGGGCAACGTCTGGGGAATCAACTTCACCCGGACGGGTTTGTCGGTGCCGTTGGCTTCATTCGGTTCGGCCGCATCGAGTCATCCCGAGAACATAACGGTCGTCCAGATCCCCGTCACGCTCTCGATGAGTCCCACGACGGCGGCGACGGTCAATTACACCGTCGCCGCCGGCTCGGCCACGGCGAGTCAGGATTACTACGCATCCTCAGGTTCGCTGCTCTACAACCCCGGCGTAACGAGCCGCTCGATCGTCCTCTCGATCGTCAATGACCGGCTCGACGAATCCGACGAAACGATCGTCCTCAACCTGACTTCGGCTCAAAACGCCCTGCTCGGGTCCGTCACGACCCACACCTACACGATCGTCAACGACGATGTTTCCGTTCCGCTGGGCGACGCCGCGGACGCCCCGGACCTGACCTGGTCCACCTCGGGCGACGGCGCCTGGTTCGGCGAAGCCTCGCTCAGTCATGACGGCATCGATGCCCTCGAGAGCGGCCAGGTCGGCGACGGCAAGTCCACAACGCTGTCGACAACCGTCACCGGCCCCGGAACGATCAGTTTCTGGTGGAAAGTATCTTCCGAAACGGCCGCCGACTTCCTGTTGTTCAAAAGCGGCGCCACGCAACTGGCCGCCATCAGCGGCGAGGTAGGCTGGCAGCAGAAGACGTTCAACATTCCGGCCGGTTCCCAAACGCTCCAGTGGGTATTCGCGCGCGACGCCTCGGGCGGCGTGTTGCAAAACTGCGGCTGGGTCGACCAGGTCGTCTGGACCTACAATCCGCCCGTCCCCGACATCGACGTCACCCCGCTCTCGATCGATTTCGGCGAACAAACGATCACGAACAACGATCCGACGACGCAAACCGTCACGATCCAGAACCGGGGCACGGCCCCTCTGTCGTTTACGGGCGCCGGCGTCGAGTTGACCGGCGCGGATGCCAGCCAGTTCCTCATCGTGCAGGCTCCCGCCATGACGCCCCTGGCGCCCGCCGAGTCCCGCACGGTAATCCTGGCCTTCAAGCCCATCGTGCAGGGCAACAAGGCCGCCGTTTTGCGGATCACGACCGACGATCCCGACCAGCCGACCGTCGAGGTCGCCTTGCAGGGGGTTGGCGTGGTTCTCTCATCGGTCCGGAACTGGACACGCTACGAATAACCGGGGGCCTTCCCGGATCCCCATCCCCGCCGCTTTCTCGTGTAAATTCCGGATAGACAATTCCGGCGGATTCGTTTTCAATTTTTTCGTTCCCGGCGACGCGCGTCGGACCGGCGGCGCCCTTCGGCGCGCCATCGGCCACGGGCCAGGCTCTTCGATCCCCATTGCCTCCAAGGACCCATCGACATGAAAAAAATGCACCTGCTTTCCAATGCGCACCTCGATCCCTATTGGTTGTGGGAATGGGAAGAGGGAGCCGCCGAGGCCATCTCGACCTTCCGCACCGCCGCCGATCTGTGCGAGGAGTTCGAGGGCTACGTCTTCAACCACAACGAAGTCATCCTTTATCGTTGGGTCGAGGAATACGAGCCGGCGCTCTTCCGGCGCATTCAACGCCTGGTTAAGGAAGGCCGCTGGCACATCATGGGCGGCTGGTACTTGCAGCCCGACTGCAACATGCCCAGCGGCGAGTCGTTCGTGCGCCAGCTCCTGCTGGGGCGCGCCTACTTCCGCGAGAAGTTCGGCGTCACCCCGACGACGGCCATCAACTTCGATCCCTTTGGCCACAACCGCGGCCTGGTCCAGATCCTCGCCAAGGGCGGTTACGACTCCTACCTCATCTGCCGCCCCAGCCCCGGCGACAAGGTCGTCGACGCCAACGACTTCACCTGGATCGGCTACGACGGCTCGGAGGTGACGG
>JAMCWS010000209.1:0-6620 GCA_023480605.1 bacterium | reverse complement strand
CGGTGACGGTCCATCGTTCGCCCGGCTTCTACAATGCGCAACTCGGCGGCGCGCGCAAGAAGATCGAGCTCTGGCTCGACAAGGACAGGGACAAGCCGGTCAGCATCGTCCTCTGGGGCGTCGGCGACCACGGCGGCGGCCCCTCGCGCCGCGACCTGGCCGACCTGGCGGAGTTGATCAAGGCGAATCCCGCCGTCGTCCACTCGACGCCCGAGGCCTACTTTAAGGAACTGCGCGAGAGCGGCATGGCCCTGCCCCGCGTGAAATATCCGCTCAATCCCTGGGCGGTGGGCTGCTACACCTCGCAGATCCGCATCAAGCAGAAGCACCGCCGGCTGGAAAACGAAATCTTCATGCTCGAGAAGATGGCCGCCGCCGCCGCGCTTCAGGGGCTCATGGATTACCCGCGCGAGGCCATTCACGAGGCGCTGCGCGACCTGATGACCTCCGAGTTCCACGACATCCTGCCCGGCTCGTCGATCCAGCCGGTCGAGGACGCCGCCCTGCGCCTGCTCGACCACGGTCTGGAGATCGTCTCGCGCCTCAAGGCCCGCGCCTTCTTCACGCTGGCGGGCGGCCAGCCCAAGGCCGCCGAGGGCGAAATCCCGATCCTCATCTACAATCCCCACCCCTACCCGGTCACCGGCGTCTTCGAGTGCGAGTTCCAACTGGCCGACCAGAACTGGCAGGACGGCAAAGTCACCGTGCCCCTCGTCCACCAGGACGGCCGGCCGATCCCCTGCCAGCTCGAAAAGGAAGTGAGCAACCTGAACCTGGACTGGCGCAAGCGCGAAGTTTTCCGGGCGACGATCGCCCCGGGGCAGATGACGCGCTTCGACTGCAAGCTGGAATTGCGCGACAAAGCGCCGCTGCCGGCGGTCCAGCCTGAAGACGGCGTTTTCCATTTCAAAACCGACGACCTCGAAGCGGCCATCAGTACCCGCACCGGTCTCATGGACAAGTACGCCGTCGGCGGATTCGACTTCCTCAAGGCCGGCGCCCTTCAGCCCCTGGTGATCGACGACGACGAGGACCCCTGGGGCATGCGCGTGCGCGCCTACCGCGACGTGGCCGGCGGCTTCGGCCTCATGAGTCCCGAAAAGGGCACGGCGTTCTCCGGCGTCCGGCATGGCGTCATCCCCTCGGTGCGCGTCATCGAGGACGGCCCGGTGCGCACCGTCGTTCAGGTCGTGCTGGCCTGGGGCGATTCGTTCATTTGCCAAACCTACAAACTGCCCAAGCAGGGCGCCGAGGTCGAGGTGCAGGTGCGCGTCCACTGGAACGAAAAAAACCGGATGCTCAAGCTGGCGGTGCCGACGACACTGGAAGGCGGGGAATACCTGGGCCAGGTGGCCTACGGGCGCGAGGCCTTCCCGGCCGACGGCAATGAAATGGTCGGCCAGCAGTGGCTGGCGGTGACGGGCGGCGGCAAGGCGCTGACGGTCATCAACGACGGCACCTACGGCTCGGACTGCAAGGATGGCGAACTGCGTCTCAGCCTGCTGCGCTCGCCGGCCTACTCGGGCCACCCGATCGGCCAGCGGCCGGTGATGCCGCAGGATCGTTACTCGCCCCGTATCGACCAGGGCGAACGGCTCTATCATTTCTGGATCAACGGCGGCGACGCCGAGGAGCGCCTGGCGACAGTCGACCGCGAAGCGCTGGCGCGCAACCAGCGGCCCTTCGCGCTGTCGTTCTTCCCGCCGGGAACGGGCGCGGCGCCACATCCAGCCGCCGTCGTCGACGACGCCTCGGTGCTGCTGACCGCCTTTAAACAGTCCGAGCAGGGCGGCCGCTACATCATCCGCCTGTTCGAGCCGACCGGCCAAACCCGCCGGACGACGCTGGAAATCCCGGCCGCCGATGTGCGCCGTGAAGTGGCCTTGGGCAAGTTCGAGATCAAGACCTTGCGCCTTGACCCGGCAAAGGGAACGCTCGAGGAGGTGACGCTGCTGGAATAAACAAGGAACGATTGCCGCAGACATTTTTTTCGGCATCGTGCTCGCGCGCGCAGCGCACGCGATTTCGTGATCGTGATCGTGATCGTGATCGTATTCGTAATCGAACGCGTTCGTAATCGAACACGTTCGTAATCGAACGCGCTTTCGTGTTCGATTCACGATCCTTCGCGCGTGGGAAGCCAGCCCTATGGATCGCCGCCGCTTCCTCTTTACCACCGGATGCGGTACGCCGCTGGGTGGTTGCGGCTGGCTGGCGCCGCCCGACCGATCCTCACTCACTGACACGGGAATGAATGCCATGCCCTCCAACCCAAGGGTAAAACCCATCGGCGCGCCGCCGTTGCTCGCTCCCTGTGGCATCGAATGCGGGTCCTGCCCGATCCGCCGGCCGGCCGGCGATCCTGCCATCGCCGAGACGCTGGCGGCCGACTGGCGCAAGGCCGGCCGCGCCGCCGCCCGTGCCGACTGGTTCAAATGCCAGGGCTGCCGCGGTCCCGAGGCGCTCGTCTGGGACGAGAACTGTAAGATCCGCCACTGCTGTCTGCATGAGAAGCGTCTCGCTCACTGCGGCCTCTGCCCCGACTTCCCCTGCGTCCTGATCACCCAATTCGCCAACGACGGCCATCCCACCCACCGCGCCGCCGTCGAAAGGCTGAAGGGTATGAGTATATCCTTGAATCGATAACTGCCGGCACGGATGGCGGGCCAAAGTGAGGTGCGTCCGTCTCGGCGCGCTTTTGGCGCCGGGCGCAAAAAGCTTGCATCGTAAACTCGCATTCGATATAAAGAATGGGAAACCCTTCCGGGGTAGAGGCTGTCGGGGAAGACCACGGGGGGTAGGGGCGATCGCGGCGGCGGTCGCCGCCCTCACGCCGGGTTCGGATTCCGAACGAGACATGGGGCGTGTGCGCACATGAGGCGGTTCGTTCGGCATACCTGCGAGGAGAGCGATCTATTTTGTCCTTGACCAACATCAAGCTGGGCGAATTGATAGAATCCGACCGGGTTCTCGAACTCGATGTGGATACGAAAGAGGAGGTTCTCCGCATCCTCTGCGACCAACTGGCCGAGGATCCCCGCGTGCTCGACGGCAAGGCCCTTTACGAGGCTATCATGCGTCGCGAGCACCAGATCAGCACCGGCGTCGGCATGGGCATCGCCATCCCTCACGTTAAAATTCCCCAGGTCAACGATTACGTCATCGCGGTCGGCCGGATCAAAAAGGGCGTCGATTTCGGCGCCATGGACGGGCGGCCCGTCCACCTCGTCTTCATGATCGCCGCTTCCGACCACCAGACGCGGGATTTCGTCCGCATCCTGGCGCAGGTCACGCATCTGCTTAAACACGACGGCATCCGCCAGGCCCTGTTGCGGGCCGAAATCCCACTGGATTTCCTCACGATCATCCAGGAGCATGAAGGATAGTTCGCCCCTATTGCCTGCCCATGAGATGCAGTTCGTGCTCGCGGGCCGGACTTTCCGCATCAGCCGATTCTTTTTCCTGTTAATCATGGGCGCGCTCGTCGGCGCGCTGACCGGCGGCGTGACGGTCTGCTTCCGCCTGGCGGCCATCAAAGGCGAACAGCTCTTCTTCCCTGCCTATCACCACGCCGGCCTGCCCGAAATCTGGTCGCTCGACGCGCTCGAGCGAATGCTCATGCCCGCCGTCGGCGGCCTCATCTGCGGCCTGATCCTGTTCCGTTTCGGCAAGTTCGAGGGAAGTCATCACATCCCCGCCATCCTGCGCGCGGTGGCCTCGGGGCATATTTATTTCAAACTGCGCATGGCCGTTCCCTCGCTGTTGTCGATCGTCACGCTGGCCTCCGGCGGATCGGTCGGCCCCGAAGGCCCCATCGCCGAGATCGGCTCGGTCACCGGCAGCCAGATCGGCCGGCTGGTGAAGATTCCGCCCAAGATGGTCAAGCCCCTAATCGGCGCCGGGGTGGCCGGCGGCATCGCCGCGGTTTTCAACGCCCCCATCGGCGGGCTTTTTTTCGCCATCGAGGTGATTTTGCGCGACTATGAGATCGCCTCGTTTACGCCCATCGCGGTCTCGGCCGTCGTCGCCTCGGTGATTGCCCAGTTTTTTCTGGGCGACCGGATGGCCATCGCCTTTCCCGCGCGGCTCGATATCTCCGCCCATGATTTGCCTTTTTTTGCCCTGCTGGGCGTCGTCTGCGGCTTCCTGTCAATCCTTTACATCCGCGGGCTGGGCGCCTGCCACGACCAGTTTCACCGAATCCGGATCCCGATGTGGCTCAAGCCCGCGATCGGGGGGCTCTGCGTCGGTCTGATCGGCCTGGTTTTCCCCAACGTCATGGGCGAAGGTTACGACTGGATCCGTCAGGTCATGCGACCCGAGACGATCAACCCGAGCGAAGGATGGCTGCGCGGCGCCTTTCTCCAGGTCGGCGGCCATTGGCTGGCGCCGGTGTGTTTCCTGCTGGTGTTGATGTTCCTCAAGATCCTCGCCACCTCCCTGTCACTGGGCTCGGGCAATCCCGGCGGCTCGTTCGCGCCGGCGATCTTCATCGGCGTCATGGGCGGCGCGGCTTTCGGCATGCTGCTCAAGGAACTGCGCTGGGTGCCCAGCCAGGACGCCTTCGCCGTCATGGGCATGGCCGGCCTGATCGCCGGGGCGCTGGGGGCGCCGATCACGGCCATCATGATCACCCTGCGCCACGGCGGCAACGCCCCCGAATTGCTGCTGCCCGTGATGACCACCGTTGCCCTGACGGTGTTTGTCATGCAATTCAGTCGCAACATGTCGGTTTACACGCTCGAGTTCCTTCGCATGGGCATCGACCTTGACCATGCGCGCGAGTCCGACCCGCTCAGCCTGGTGCGCGTTCAATCGGTCCTTCATACCTCGGGGTTCGAAGAGCTTCCGGGGGACATTCCCGTCTGCGAGGCGCTCGAGCGCGTCAAGGAGGGCCTGGCGCGCTGGTTTGTCGTTCGCGGCGATGGAGGCCAGTTCGCCGGCATCGTCTCGCTTCACGAAATGCGGATGACCATTTCGGAGTCCGAGCTTTCTCACCTGCTGGTGCAGACCGACATCACCGACGCCTTCACGCCGCGCCTGACGCCGGAGATGAGCCTCAAAGATGCCCTGGCCTACTTTGGCGCCTCCGAGGCCGAGGTGCTGCCGGTCTTCGACTCCAAGGCCCGCGACGCGGCCTTCCTTGGGGTGATCTCGCGCCAGGACGCGCTCAACGCCTACTGGCAGTTCACCCAAGCGATCTGACCGACAGAAAATAACCGGCCCGAATTGGCGCAATTGGACTTCGAAGCGCGCCGAATAAGATGACGGCAATGTCAATTTAACGATTTGCCGATGGCGTTTTCACGTCCCGGAATTGGAAAAAAGCCTTGATTTTTGGCTCGTTTTGCGCTCGCCGCCACGTTTGTCCTTGACCAATCCGCTTGGATGTGGTCTAATCCTGCGTTAGAATAGTACGGCGCACGATGCACCTGGTATCTCGCGATCCCAGGTCGCCTTTCGACCGTCAGGGTTTCGGTTGCGGCTCCCGCCTCACCGCTAAACCGAAATGCCCGCCTGGTGCGTTCTCGTTGCAGAGGTTGGAAGGAGGGTAACCTTGAGTCCCGCGAAAGCAACCCGGCCTGGATTCTGTCAATCGATGGCCGCTTCGGTGGAACCCCAGCGCAGTGATCAGTCCGCCATTAACCTGTTTCATCCCATCTATCACGGCTTTACCTACCCCATCGGCTCGCGCATCGACATCGAACGCCTCCTGCCCGTCGATCTGGAAAACGAAGACACCGAGGAACTGATCGACAACTTCTCCGAGCCCCCCGTCTGGATCGAACGCTTCTCGCCGTTGGCCGTCCAGGTGGGCGATCAGATTGTCCGGGGCAAGAACGCCCCCGACCTGATGCTCAAGATCTACCGCATCATGTTCGACCTGTTCCAGGGTATCGGCCGCTTCATCGAAACGTCGATCGCCCAGAACACCGGCGACCCCGTCGGCTTCCCCTTCATGTCGATCTGCGTCGATCCCGATACCTTGCACCGCATCATCGAGACCGACTACGAGTCGGGCGAGACCACCTACTCCAACCTGATGAAGCTCTTCGCCCAGGGGATCGTTTCGCCCTGCCTGACCACGCCGTTTCACAACCTGCTGCCCCTGCTCAACTCCGAGGCCGAGATGCGTCTTTGCATCCGTTCGGGCCTGATTTTTTATCTGCGCATCATCAAGATTTATCAAGACTTCCTGGCCGGCCACGGCGAGAACGGCCTGCTGGTCATTCCGTTCTGGTTTCCCGAGAGCGCCTTCTCACTGCGCGCCCTCGAAATCCTCGACGAGGAATTTCAGGCCTTCTGCCAGCACGAAAAACTCGGCCAGGGCCACCTGGTGATCCTCCTCGACAACCACCAAGCCGTCTCCAGCGAAAACGACGTCCTGATGAAGTCCTGGAACCAGATCCAGTTGGCGCGGCGCGGCGGCAACGGCCGTTCTCGCGCCAACCGCAACCGGGCGACCGATCTGCATCCCGGCGTTCACAATCTTTCACTCGTTTTCCGCGACCGTTCGTTCAGCGACTGGGTCATCCACGCCAATCCCTCCGTCAAGAAACTCCTCGACCGCACCATCGCCAAGGTCGACTCCGAGATCAACAGTCAGAACGTTCATTACT
>JAMCWS010000187.1:3849-4976 GCA_023480605.1 bacterium | reverse complement strand
GGCTTCCCACACCGGGCCGCAGGCCGAGGAGCCGTCCCCGATGTTGGCGATCACGATGCCGGGCTTGCGGTTGACCCGCTTGTACAGCGCCGCCCCGACGGCGATGTCCCCCGACCCGCCGACGATGGCGTTGTTCGGCATGCTGCCGAACGGCGCGAAGAAGGCGTGCATCGAGCCGCCCATGCCCTTGTTGAGGCCCGGTTCGCGCCCGAAGATCTCGGCCAGCGCGCCGTAGATGAGGAAGTCGATGGCCAGGTCCTTGACCCCACCCTCGGCGTCCTTCTCGACCACGCGCAGGCAGTCGCCGCCGAAGTAGTTCTTCATGATCGTCATCAGTTGGTCGTCGCCCAGCTTCTGGATGGCCGACAAGCCCTTGGCGAGGATCTCGCCGTGGCTGCGATGGCTGCCGTAGATGTGGTCGTCGGTGCCGAGCAGGTAGGCCTGGCCGACGGAGGCGGCTTCCTGGCCGATCGAGAGGTGGGCGGGGCCGCGGTGGTTGTATTCCACGCCCCGGAAGTTGCCGCGCAGTTTGACTTCGTTGAGCATGTTCTCGAAGTTGCGGATGATGGCCATGTCGCGATGGATGCGGACGAGGTCGTCTTTCGTGAAGCGCTTGCGCTTCAGTTCCTGCGCGACGGTCAGATTGTACTGATTGACCGGAATCGGCGAAAACTCGACCTGGCCGGCGGCGCGCACCTCGCCGGGATTGATCATGACACTCTTGGGCATCGGGAACTCCTTGGAAATTCAAGTTTTATAATTATAACGCTTGTTAGCCACGAAAGCACACGAAATGCACGAAAACATCAGAGCCTTCTATCGGGGGTCGCCATCGGTTCTCCTTTTGCGCATTTTGTGTTATTTCGCGGCTTCATATCAGTTCTTCATTAGTGGCGGTTTTAACGGGGCAGATGACGTCAATCCCTTCGCCGTTGAAAAACTCCATCCACTCGGTGGCGGGGGCCTTGTCGGTGACCACGCGCGAGATGACGTCGAAGCCGGCGATCTTGAACAGCGAGGGGGTCAGGAACTTGGTGTGGTCGACCACCAGGATCGTCTCGCGCGCGTGGTGTATCACCTGGCGATAAAGGTGCGCCGATTCGATGTCGCTGGCCGTCACGCCGAAC
>JAMCWS010000187.1:0-3839 GCA_023480605.1 bacterium | reverse complement strand
TGTGGTTCAGTATCGACAGGCCGTCGGCGCCGATAAATGCCAGGTAGCCGCGGAGCTGATCGACCGTGGCCGAGGCCAGCGGGCCGACCGTGTCCATGCGGTCGGCGCGGAAATGGCCGCCGATCATGATGACGCTCAGGTCGGGGCCGTTGCCCAGTTCGGCCGCAAGCCGGGCCGAGTTAACGATGACCGAAAGGCCGCGCTTGCGCCGCAGGTGGGGGCAAATCTCGAAGCAGGTCGTGCCCGAGTCGAGGTAGAGTTGTTCGTTGTCGCCGACCAGATCGGCGGCCAGGCGGCCGATCGCGCGCTTGGCCTCGACGTTGCGCATGGCCTTGGAGCGAAACGAAAAGTCCGAAACGCGCGGCAGCGTGGCCCCGCCGTAGACCAGTTCGACCTGGTGTTCGTCGGAGAGGGCGCGCAGATCGCGGCGCACGGTGGCCTCGGAAATTGCCAGGCGGGCGGCGATTTCCTTCACCTCGACCCGGCCGTGTTCAAAGACGCGGGTCATGATTTCGTCGCGGCGTTGTTTGGTGGTCATGTTCATGGGAAGTCAGGCCAGCCATATCCCGTTCGGAGTTCAAGCTTCAGCTTGCATATTTTCAGGTTTGAGTTACACGAATGTGCATATGCAAGCTGAAGCTTGAACTCCAAACCTTCACTATTTCTGCACACTCTAACAACAATCGGTCATGAATATCAACAAAAAAATGAACATTTATGCTTGACCTTTGCATAAGTTTTCGTTAATCTCCGGCAAGTGTCAATGCCGCACCCGACGTGCCGTGTCCGGGTTTCGACAGGATTACAGGATCCACAGGATGTATCAGGTGTGAATCAGTAATTGATGCTGGAGATCATCGTTTTTCCGTATCATCCTGAAAATCCTGTTCATCCCGTCCAAATTTTGAATCCAAACGATGAGATAGGTTGTCAACGATGAACAAGATCACGATGCCCAAGGCCGGCCAGTCCATGGAGGAAGGCACGATCGTCCGCTGGCTCAAGGCCGAGGGCGAGGCGGTGGCCAAGGGCGAAATCCTGCTGGAGATCGAAACCGACAAGGCCACCATCGAGGTCGAGGCCACCGATGAGGGTGTTTTACGCACGATTCTTGTCGCCGCCGGCGAGACGGCGCCCGTGCTGGCGCCCATCGCCTTATTGGGCACGGCCGGCGAGTCGGTCGACGCCGTAGTGGCCGAGGCCCAGGCCGAGTTGGCCGGCGCGCGCGGCGTCTCAACCGCCGAAGTAGCCGGCGCGTCGGCGGCGGACCAGCCCGCCACCGCAAGCAAGCCCGGCGAAACCACGGCGCCGGCAGGGACGCCGGCGCTCCAGGATTCGGTCGTGGCCGGTGCGGTCGTTCCCATCCTGATGCCCAAGGCGGGCCAGTCGATGGAGGAGGGGACGATCGTCAAGTGGCGCGTCAAGCCCGGCGAGGTCATTAACAAGGGCGACATCATTTTCGAGGTCGAGACCGACAAGGCCGTCGTCGAGGTCGAGGCGACCGACGCCGGGCGTCTCGCCCGCATCGTCGCCGGTGAGGGCGACGTGCTGCCGGTACTGGCGCCGGTGGCCTACCTGGCCGCCAGCGACGCCGACGTGGACGCCTGGCTGGCGGCCGGGGGCGGCGCGATCGCGGAGGCGCAAGAACCCCGGAGCACCGGCGTCCCCGCCGGCGCATCTACAAAAACCGCGAAAACCGCACCCATTGCCGAAACCCCGGCGCCGGTCGCGACGTTTGCGTCGGGCGGCACGCCGGCGCTCCGGGGCGCTACGGGAAGGGTCAAGGCCTCTCCCGCGGCGCGCAAACTGGCCGGTGAGCGCGGCGTCGACCTGGCCGCACTGGGCCCCGGCAGCGGCCCCGGCGGACGGATCCTCTCGACCGACGTGGCGCAGGCTCCCGCGGCCGGGCGCGCGGCCGCACCGGCGGTGGCCCCGGCCAAGGCCAAAACCGCCCCGGCGGCGGCCGAAATCGCTCCGCTGCCCGCGCGCGCCGCCGGCCCGATCCCGCCGCCCCAGCGTCGAGCGCTCTCGGGAATGCGCAAGGCCATCGCCCGCAACCTGGTGGCCAGCAAGCAGACGATCCCGCACTACTACATGCGCCTGACGATCGATGCCGACCCGCTCTTCACTTTCCACCGCGCCGAAAAGACCGGATATCCCGTGAGCGTCAACGACCTGATTGTCTCGGCCTGCGCGCGCGTCATCATGGAGTTTCCCGCCTTCCGCAGCCGCTTGGAAAAGGACGAGTTGGTCGAATACGCTTCGGCCAACATCGGCGTGGCCGTGGGATTGGAAAACGGCCTGGTGGTGCCGGTGGTGGTCGCCGCCGACCGCCTGACGCTCAAGGACCTGGCGGCCGAAACCCGCCGGTTGGTCGAGCGCGCCCGCGCCGGCAAGGTGGAGAACATGGGCCAGGGCGTCTTCACGATCAGCAACCTGGGGATGTTCGGCGTCGAGGAATTCAGCGCGATCATCAACCCGCCCGAGGCGGCGATCCTGGCCGTCAGCGCCGTGCGCGAGACGGTGATCGTAAAGGACGGCATGATGCGGCCCGGCCGGGTGATGACGATGACGCTCAGCCTTGACCACCGGATCATCGACGGCCTGCTGGCGGCCAAATACGCCGCCCGCCTCAAACAGGTGCTCGAAGCGCCCGAACTGCTGGCCTGACGATACTGAACCACAGAGACATAAGAGGACACAGAGAATACCCGCTGCTCCAGCGTGTCGAACCGATGAAACTCACACCGCAATGAGAATGCAGGGACTCTCACGAAATGACGCTGTATCGCACTTGGTATGAATCGCCTCAAAAAAATCCTCTCTGTGTCCTCTGTGTCTCTGTGGTTATAATGAAATGAAGCGGACCAATCTTGCCAAGGACGCATACCCATGAGCGGGCACTTTCAGATCGCGATTCTGGGCACGGGGCCCGGCGGCTACGTGGCGGCGCTCAAGGCCGCCCAGATGGGCGCCTCGACGGCCGTCGTCGAATACCATCCCTTCTTCGGCGGCACGTGCCTCAACTGGGGCTGCATCCCGTCCAAGGCGCTGCTGGCCTCGGCCGAACTCATCCACCACGTCCAGCACGCCGCCGAACTGGGCATCGAGGTGCCCGGCCCGGCGACAGTCAACTGGCCCAAGATCCAGCAGCGCAAGGACAAGGTGCTCCAGACCCTGCGCGGCGGCATCAAGGGCCTGTTCGGCGCGCGCAAGGTGACGGCTTTCCACGGCAAGGCCATCCTCGACGGCCCCGGCAAGGTGGCCGTGCTGCGCGACGGCGCCAAGGCCGAGGAATTCACCGCCGACAACATCATCCTGGCCGTCGGCTCCCTTCCCTCGCGCATCCCCGGCTGGCCGACCGACTCCGCCATCATGGCCACGAGTGACGAGGCGCTGCACTGGAAAGACCTGCCGCGGCGGCTCCTCATCGTCGGCGGCGGCGTCATCGGCGTCGAGTTCGCCTGCATGATGCGCGCCTTCGGCGTCGAGGTGACCGTCGTCGAGATGATGACGCGCCTCTTGCCCGAAATGGACCAGCACCTGGGCGAGACGCTGCTCGATATTTTCAAAAAGCGTGGCATCGCCTGCCACGTGGCGACCAAGGTCGAGGATCTGAAAATCGATGGGGGAACGGCCCGGGTCACCCTCGGCGGCGGCCAGACGGTCGAGACCGACCGCGTCTTGGTGGCCACCGGCCGCCGGCCCAACACGGCCGAGATCGGGCTGGAGACGGTGGGCCTCACCACCGACCGCGGCTTCATCCGCGTGAACGACCGCATGGAGACCCCCGTAAAGAATTACTACTGTATCGGCGACGCCAACGGCCTTTTCCGAAA
>JAMCWS010000316.1 GCA_023480605.1 bacterium | reverse complement strand
CGCGGCCGCCGCCGCCGCGCTGGCCTTCGGCCTGCTCGGCTTCCGCGCCATGAACGAACAGGCTCTCATCCTGCGCGCCCGGGGCGACGGCGAGGCGGCCGGACGACGCTGGGCCGTTGGCGAAGGTGAAGAATTTCTTGCCGGGCTCGGTGTGGTGGTCGCCAACGTGGATGACGCCGGCGCGCCGCCCGTGGTCGTATCCGCCGAAGAAATCATCCGTTTCGTCCGCCGCCGGGGGAGGCCAGGCGAAGATCGACAGCGGATTGGGATGATTTTTCCACCAACTGACGTCCACCCCCGCCGTGTAGTCGGCGTCGGCGTAGGCCTGGTGGGCCAGCGGCCACTCGATGAATTCGCTCTTGGCGTGTTGCGTGCCGTACTGCGTCCGCGGCGGGAAGATCACCTGGTAGTGCTCGTTGACGTGGACGGCGGCGTTGGTGAAGTAAAGGAACGAATGCGTCAGGGGAGTGCGGTTGAACAGCCGCACCGTCACCTCGATCCATGAGCGGTCGGGATGAATCGTCAATCCAAGGACCCATTTCATCCGGTGGCGCCGCTCGGTTTCGCCCATCCAGAGGGTCTTGGCTCCATCCGGCCTTTCATCCAGCAGCGTATCGACCGGCATGAACGTCGTAACCCGGTGATGGTGGGGGATGTTCCATTCCACCCCGCCCGAGATCCAAGCCCCGACCATGCCGATGAGGGCCGGCTTGATGACATGCTGACGATAAAAGAAATCGTAATCGTTGGTCTTGTCGACAGCCTCGAACAAGCGGCCGCCGATCTCGGGCAGCACGCACAGGCGCAGGTAGCGATTCTCCAGGCGGATGGCCCGCCAGGCCTGGTCGCGCGGCGTGTCGGCGTCCGGCGTGCAATCGCGCGCGTCGAGCAAGGCGTAGGGATACATCGGCCCCCGGGCTCCCTGATAGCCACGGCCGGCGTAGAACATGGGATTGCGCTCGGGCCGGCCGGCCCGGTAGGTGGGGATCGTCAACGTTTCTTCCCAGATACGCGCTTCGTAACTAGCCATGGATGGATCATTCCTTAGGATGTTGCGACGGGATACGCCGCTCGATTGGCGACCCGCCGATCGTCTCCACGGCGCGGCCGCGCAAGCGAATCGGTTCCGGGTCTGGCAATTCTACGGCTGCTGAGCGAGTATGGTCGGCGGGCCGCCCGCCGAAGTCAATTGCAAAAAGTCGACGCCGCGCCGCGGCGGATTTTGGGCTTCTATTTCCCTCGCGACGGGGTAATATCAAAGGAAGGCCTCGGCCCGCTCGATCCGCGAGACCGCGCAAACCACAGGAATGGTAAGTCGCATGGAAAGCCGTTTTACCGGAGACGAAAGCGAATTGACCCCCCGGGCCATCGTTCGGGAACTGGACAAGTTCATCGTCGGCCAGGAGGAGGCTAAAAAGGTCGTCGCCATCGCTTTGCGCAACCGTATGCGACGCCGCCGGCTTGACGAAGCCCTCCAGGAAGAAGTCATCCCCAAGAACATCATCATGATCGGCCCGACGGGCGTGGGCAAAACCGAGATCGCCCGCCGCCTGGCCCGTCTCGTGCAGGCGCCGTTCGTCAAGGTCGAGGCCAGTAAATACACCGAGGTCGGCTACGTCGGCCGCGACGTCGAGTCGATGGTGCGCGACCTGGTCGAAACGGCCGTGGCCATGGTGCGCGAGGAAATGTTCGAGTCGATCCGTCCCCAGGCCGAGCGCCGCGCCCGCGAGCGCCTCCTTGACCTCCTTCAGCCCGGCGGCGGCCGGCGCCGGTTCATCGGCGGTTTCGGCGAACAGGCCGGCGCCGCGGTCGAAGGCGACGACGAGGCCGACACCGTGGCCGCGCGCCACACGCGCGACCAACTCGCCCGCCTGCTCGACGAGGGGGCGCTCGAAGAGCGCGAGGTCGAAGTCGAAATTGCCGCCAAGCCCGGTCTGGAGGGGATGTTCGGCGTCGTCGGCATCGACGACCAGATGATGAGCGGCCTGCGCGACATGATGGAGAAAGTCTTGCCGCAAAAGACCCGCCGTTCGCGTCTGACCGTCGGCGAGGCGCGTAAATTGCTCATCGACCAGGAAGCCGAACGCCTGCTCGACCAGGAAAAGGTGACGCGCACGGCCCTCGAACGCGCCCAGCAGACCGGCATCATTTTCATCGACGAAATCGATAAGATCGCCGGCCGCCAGGCCGCCGGCGCCGGCCCCGACGTCTCGCGCGAGGGCGTCCAGCGCGACATCCTCCCGATCGTCGAAGGTTCGACCGTCTTCACCAAGCACGGCACGGTGCGCACCGACCACATTCTATTCATCGCCGCGGGCGCATTTCACACCACCAAGCCATCGGACCTGATCCCCGAGCTCCAGGGACGCTTCCCGCTGCGCGTCGAACTTTCGTCGCTGACGACCGATGATTTCAAACGCATCCTCGTCGAGCCGGAGAACTCGCTCATCAAGCAATACACGGCCCTGCTGGCCACCGACGGCGTGGAACTGGTCTTTACCGGCGATGCCATCGACGAACTGGCCCACTCGGCCTCGCGCATCAACCAGCAGGCCGAAAACATCGGCGCCCGGCGCCTGCACAGCGTGCTCGAACGCGTCCTGGAACCGGTGGCATTCGACGCCCCCGACGCCATCCAGGGCAAAGTCGCCATCGACCGCGCCTATGTTCTCGACCGCCTCAAACTGGTCCTCGAAAACCAGGACCTGAGTCGGTTTATACTGTAGCATTCAGTTTTGGTTCGCCGCCGGCGCATTGCTTCCGCGCCCCGGCCATGTGCGGGTCGCTGACAGCATGGCGCGGAGGTGGACATCCATTCGCCAGCGATTACGACAACGATATCAAATAATGACTCAGTGTGATTCCGAAAGGTTCCGCCCGCGCCTGTCCCTTTGGTTTTTAAGTCCTATTGGTCTCCGTGGCCCAGTATTTCGGCATGCGTCGTTCCGTCTTTTCCGCGAGCCGACGCTTATTCCCACGCATACCGATCGCAACGTAAAATACCCACCTTCGCCACGCAATGTGACAATTCCGCTTCCGCCTCCCGAACGGAGTCGAAGATCGCCGCGCGTGACAGACTCGCCGTTTCGACGTAAGCCTCAAAGTCCGGCCCGTGAACGATACGCACGGCATATCTTTCGGGATGTTCCCAGATGGCCGTGCCCGGATAGGGTCGATATGCGCCGAGTGCAATCCCGTCCGCTTTGCAGCGCTTCGCGAACTCGATCGTGCGCCGGACGCTTGCCGCCGACTCGCCAGGCAGGCCAATCATGAGGTAAACCTCGACCGGCAAGCCGGCGGTTCGGAGGGCGTCGATGCCCGCCTGATGTTGCGCGGAGGTGAAGCCCCGTTGCGTGTTGAGCAACACCTGGTCATCTCCGTTTTCCGCGCCGAAGCCCACCCGAACGCAACCCGCCAACTTCATCTTATTCGCCAACTCCGCGTCGACCAGATCGCCCGCGGTCCAGCTATCCCAGACCACGTCCAGCCCGCGGCGAATGATTTCCTCGCACACGGCCAGTGCGTGCCGGCGGTTCAGGCCGAAAAGGTTGTCGTAGTTATTAAAGCCGCGCACCCCAAACTCCTTCGCCACCCACGCCATTTCCTCCACCACCAGCGCGGGGTTCCGCATCCTCAACCGGCGGCCCTGCGGATTAAGGCAAAACGCGCATCGTCTGGGGCACCCCCGGTAACTGATTATTCCCGTGCTCCTTATGCCAAGATTCGGGTGTGCGGCATAATGCTCCAAGCCAAGCAGACGATGCGCAAGTAAAGGCAGACTATCCAGTTCCGCGACGGACGGGCGGGGCTGGGTCCGCACAATCCGGTTCCCCTGTTTGAAGGCAATTCCCCGAATATCCCGCAACCAGTCGGCGTCCCGTTCCTTCCTGCCCACCGCCACCCCCCGGGCGATCTCCAGCAGGGAATATTCGCCTTCCCCGATCACGCACACATCGAAATCGGAATTGCGAAGCAGATGGATCGGTTCGGCGCTGGGATGATGACCCCCGGCAACCAATAACGTTCGAGGCAGGCGCTCCCGGAGCATTTTGGCCAGTCGCACGCGCGGTCTGAATTCCGGAGTGTGGATGGTCATCCCGATGATGTCCGGCTGTTCGCGGGCAATCGCATCGGCCAATCGCTCGTCGAGCACAACCGGGTCGTCGGTGTCTGGCGAGGCGGGATACAGGTCGCATATCTTTGCCGCGAATCCCGCTTTTTCCAGCACCGCGGCCAGATAGGGCAACCCCAATCCCTGCGCGAAACGGGGTGGTTTCGTCGGTCCGGCAATCAGCGCGATCATGGCCAACTCTCAATTCACCCCCGGCAGCGGGGCCACGCCGCCCTGAAGGACGGGCAGGCGGCCGGCGCGAATCTCGTTTTCGATGGCCTGCAGCGTCGCCGCGTCGGCGGGGATGGCGCCGGCCGACCCGTCGCTCAGGCGGCGATTCGTTTCGTCGACCAGGCGCGCCGCGGCTTCGACGCTGAGGCTCGGCGGCATCCAGCGCACCCAGACGGGGTAGGGGCCGCCCGTCAACGTTTCCGGCCCGGAGTGCCCGCGCCCGCCAGCGGCGCCGGTCACCGTGCCCGCCGTGCCGTTGCGGACCTGATAGATGTCAATCGTCATCCCCGCGTCCGGCGCGTCGCCGCCGCGCGTGAGAGTCAGCCGCCCGGCGGCGAGGCGCCCGCCGTTGACGGCACTGGGGAAGGGCGCCAGCGCCCACTCGACGCGCGCCAGGCCCGGCACCTCGACGAAGGCCAGCGGCCCGCCGGCGGCCGTCAGTTTGCCCAGGTAGCGCCGGTCGTCGAGAATGACCGGCGAATCGTCAAAATACCATTGCGTCAGTTGCGGCGGAACGGCGCCAGGCGCGGCTGTGTCTCGGGCGCCGCCGCTCACGAATCCCAGGCCGCCGATATACAGCCCGACTTCGCCCAGCGGCGCGGCGACCCGGCCTCGGCCCTGCTCGAGGTACTCGACCCGGAGCAGAACAA
>JAMCWS010000421.1 GCA_023480605.1 bacterium | reverse complement strand
AGTGCCGCGGCCACGAGGTGGTGTTCGTCCCGATGTATACGCCGCTGCCCGTCCATATGGGCGAGGCGATCGGCCGCCCATCCCCCGGCGACCGCCGCTTGTTTTACGGCGACCGCCGCTTGTTTTACGGCGGCATCAACGTTTACCTTCAACAAAAATTCAAACTCTTCCGTCACACGCCGCGCTTCGTCGACAAGCTGTTCGACCATCCCGCGCTGATCGATTTCGTCTCGCGTTTCGGCCACCTAACGCAGGCCAGCGACCTGGCCGACCTGACCGTATCGGTGATGAAGGGTGAAGCCGGCAACCAACGCAAGGAACTGGAGGCCCTGCTGGAGTGGCACCGCGGCCAGCCCCGCCCCGACGCCGTCATCCTGCCGACCAGCCTGCTGGCCGGACTGGCCGCCCCGTTGCGCGACAGCCTGGGCGCTCCGGTCTTATGCCTGCTGTCGGGTGAAGACGCCTTCATCGACCAGTTTCCCGAGCCCCACCGCACCCGCACCCTCGAGATCCTGCGCGGTTGCGCGCGCGACATCGACGGCTTCATGGCCGCCAACCGGTATTACGCGGCGTTCATGACCGATTACCTGGCGCTCCCGCCGGGCAAGGTTCGGCTCATGACCGCCGGCATCGACGTAGAGGCCTACGCGGGCGAGGCGGCGCCGCGATCCGGCCTTTTCACGATCGGCTATCGTTCGCAGATCTGCCCACTCAACGGATTGCACGTGCTGGCCGAGGCGCTGCGTATTCTGAGATCACGCCCCGAGACCGCCGCTTGCCGCGTGCGCGCCGCCGGTCACGTCGCGCCGGGCGACCGCCGTTACCTGGCCGACATCCGGCGCCGCATCCGCGCCTGGGGGCTGGCCGACAACTTCGAATACGTCGGCGAACTCGGCCCGGCCGACCGCCCCGGATTCCTCAAGGCGCTCGACGCGTTCACCGTGCCGGCGATCTACCCCGAACCGATCGGCCTCTACGTGCCCGAGGCGCTCGCCGCCGGCGTGCCGGTCGTGTTGCCGCGCACCGGTTGCCTGCCCGAATGGGTGTCGGCCACCGGGGGCGGCCTGCTGATCGAGCAGGCTCATCCGGAGGAACTGGCCGCGGCACTGGCGGGTTTGATGAAGGATCGCGCCCTCGCGCGGCGTCTGGGCGAAGCGGGCCGGGCCAGGATCCACGCCGCCCACACTCTGCGCCACATGGCCGATTCGATTCTGGAGGCCATCGGCGACTGCCGCGCGCGGATTGCATCCCGCGATTCCGAGTCGCGCGCCGATCAATAGAAATGCCTGTCCAATCTATTTCGTTATCGTTATCGTGATCGTTATCGTAGGCGAATGTATCCTGATTATTAACGATTACGACTACGTTCACGATTACGATTGCGTTTACGATTGCGATAACGATAACGAAAAATATTGGTCGCGGAGAAAATCGTCATGGCCACCAGTGCTTACATCAAGGCTCCCTGGCGTTGTGAATTGCGCCAGGTGGAACTGCCGGCCGATCCGCCGCCGGGCCAGATCCTGCTGCGGGTGAAGGCGTGCGGCATTTGCGGCAGCGACCTGTTCACCGCCCAGACGGCGCCGGACTGGAAGGCCTTCGGCCACGAGATCGCCGGCCGGATCGAAAAACTCGGGCCCGGCGTGGAAGGACTCGAAGCAGGCCAGGCGGTCGTGCTCGAGTCGGCCAGCTTTTGCGGCCGCTGCGCCCTGTGCCGCAACGGCCGGGTCGATTTATGCAACAAGGCGCCGAATTTCTGGAAGCAGCCGGCCATGGGATTCAGCGATTTCATGCTGGCGCCGGCGGCGGCCGCCGTGCCCTACCGCGGCCTCGATCCGCAGGTCGCCAGCCTTGCCGAACCGGCCGGCGTTGCCTACGACATGGTCAAAACAGCCGGCATCGCGCTGGGCGAGCGCGTTTGCGTCGTCGGCCCGGGGCCGATCGGTCTCATGGCCGTCTCGCTGGCCCGTTTCAGCGGGGCCTCGCGGCTGGTCTGCGTGGGGCGCGCCGGTCACGATAACCGCCTGGCCGCGGCCCGGACGCTGGGCGCCGAGATCCTGGCCACCGACACGCCGCTTGACCAACTCCCGCAACTGCGCCGCGCCTTCGATCACGTGCTGATGACCGCCCCCGTCCCCTTCATCCCGCCGGCCCTGGCGCTGCTGGCTTATGACGGGCGGCTGACCTACATCGGCACCGGAGTGGGCGAGGCGACGATCGCGTTCGACGCCAACGATTTTCATTTCCGCAAGCTGCAACTGCGCGCCAGCTTCGCCAGTCCGGCCGTTTACCTGCCCCGCGTCCTGAATCTGCTCGCCCAGGGAACAATCCCGGGGCGGGCGCTGATTTCCCACGTCTTTCCACTCGCCGATATCGGTCAGGCGCTGGCCCTGTGCCGCGACCACAAAACCGAAACAATCAAGGTTGTCATCGCGCCGTAGCCGCCGGGGCGGGCGTAAAGAAACGAAACAACTCTAATACGCCGGCGGGCGGCCGCCGATAGGGGTATTGATGCGGAAACGTCCCCAAAACCGTCCGCTGGAGTATTGTTATGGCAAAAAATCCCCTTCTCCCCCAGCGGGCTTGCCGGTCGGGAAGGGCCGGATTCACGCTGGTCGAAGTGCTCATCGCCATCGGGCTGCTGCTGATCATGGCGGTCTCGCTGATGGCGACCCTGACGCTCGCTTCGCGTTACACCCGCCTCAACAGCAACGCCATCGCCGCGAAAAACATCGCCCAGAGTTATTTCGAGCGCATGGCGATCGACGACTTTAAAAACGTCGACGCCGACCACTACCCCAATATCGATTATGACGCCGAGCCGCCCGTCTGGCTCGATCACGCGCTCGATATCCGTTGCAAGGTGGAGTTCAGTTTCAGCGGCTTCGGCGAACTGACCGACGCCAGCGCCAGCAACCTGACCGACAACAACATCCTTTGGACCACCGGCCAGTGGAACAGCGACACGGTCTTCCTGGTCGCCGGCGCGGGGGCGGGCCAGCACGCCACGATCGACAACAATACGCCCAACACGCTGCATCTGGTCGACTCGCTGTCCGTCGCGCCCAAAAAGGGTACCAAGTATATGATCAACTACGGCAAGACGGTCAGGATCACCACATACTGGCAGTACATGGGCAAGGAATATTCCCAAACGATCGAATCGCTGGTGCCGAATTACCGCAACAGCGCAGATTTCGGTTTTTGAGCGTTGCGGCGGGAGCGTGAGCCGACCATGTGGAATCCCTTAAAATATCTCGGGCCGCGCCGCCTCGGCATGACCGGCCGCGGCTGCCGGCGTCGCGGACTGACGCTGACCGAAATGATGATCGCCAGCGCCGTCAGCGCGATGGTCGCCATCGGCCTGGCGTCGCTGACCACCACGGCGACGCGCATGGCCCGCGCGATTTATTACCAGCAACTGGCGCTGCGCGAAGGCAAGGCGGCGATGGAATTCATCAACCAGGAAATCCGCCAGGCCACCACTCCCCTTCGGGTGCTCGACGCCGCCGGCAACACGGCCGTTCAGGGCAATGCCGTCGTCTTCAGCCGCGCCGGCGAGTCCGCCGGCAAGCGCGAAATCCAACTGGTTTCCACCGACGGCGACCTGATGACCCCGTGGGACAACTCGCTGGTGCTCGACCCCGACACAGGCGCAGCGGGCGACGAAATCGCGCTGGCCCGCTGGCTGACTCCGCTCGACGCCGCCGGGGCGTTCAGCTACCAGGGAGCGACGACCGCGCTGGAAGTTCGACTGCGCGCGGGCGACCCGGAAACCGACAACGCCGACCTGATCGCGCGCAGCAACGCCCACAGCGGCCCCGGCATCCAGGGCCTGGAGGTCAACATCGCCGTGGCGCCGCGCAACTGAGCCGCACCGGGCGCCGCAAAGCTTGACGAGGAAAAAACCGCCATGTTACCTGATCGATTTCGCCCTCCATCGCGCCGCCCCCGCCGGCGCGCCGCCGTCCGCCGCCGGCGCGCCGTGACGCTTTTCGCCGTGCTGGTATTCGGCGTGATCCTGATGGGCATTGCCGGCGGAGTCATGCTGGCCAGCACGCAGCAGACCCTCATCCGCAACCGCTATGAAGTCGCCAAGGACGAATTCGCCGCCGCCGAGGAGGCGCTCAACAAGGCGTTTTCGCAGATCCAGTTCCTGATCAACATGGGCACCCCCGACTTTTTTGGCGAAGTGGCCGCCATCACCCCGCCCGAAATCGAGAACTTCACGTTTCCGCAATTCGAAATCACCAAGGTCGCCGACGGCAACGAGGCAATCACCGAAGGCCAGTGGGCCGGTTTGACGCTTTATCGGTTGCGTTATCGCATCGACGTGACGGCCAAAAAACAGGGGGGCAGCGCCGACCGCTTCGAACACCACGGCGCCGCCCTCAGCCAGAACCTGGAAATCACCTACATCCCCCTGTGCATCTTCGCCATCTTTTACGATCCGACGATGGAGATCGCCCCCGGCCCCTACATGCGCATCAACGGCCGCGTGCACGCCAACGGCGACGCCTTCTTCCAATCCAACTCGGGCCTGGACTTCCTGGCGGGAGTCACCGTGGCCGGCAACGTCTATCACGGCCGCCACCCCGAGTCGGGTCAGAGCGTCAGCAACGGTTACGTCAGCTTCAACAATGGCTCGGACCAGGTCAGCATGCAACGCGCCGACGGCGACGGCTGGCTGACCAGCACCGACCCGGACTGGGCCAACGCGGCCTTGCAAACCTGGTCGGGCGGCCTGAAGGACCGGGCCCTGGGCGTTTCGCCCCTCAGCCTGCCCATTCCCACGAGCGCCGATCCCCACTCGATCATCGAGCGGGCCGACCCGGCGAATGATTCCTATTCGCTCACGCAGGAGAAATTCGAATACAAGGCCGGCCTGACGATCGAGGTCGCCCCAAACGGCACGGTGAGCGCCACCGATGCCGACGGTCAGGCGGTCGCGCTGACGTATCCCGACCCAGCCAATCCCTCGAAAACCAAGTCGGTCGTGGC
>JAMCWS010000085.1:3232-5007 GCA_023480605.1 bacterium | reverse complement strand
TGGATCTGGCTGTTGCGGTTGACGCTCACGCCCGTCGAGCCCTTGAGGCTGTCGACGTCGGTCGCCTCGCCGATGGCCGGGATGACGATATCGACGTCGAGCGCGAACTCGGAGCCTTCGACCGGCACCGGTTTGCGCCGGGCGCTCAGATCGAATTCGCCGAGCCGCTGAGCCTGGCACAGCATGCCGGTGACCTGCTCCGAACCCAGGATCTTAATCGGATTGACCAGGAAGTGGAAGTTAATCCCCTCGAGGCCGGCGGCGTGGACTTCGTCGCCCCAGGCCGGCATGTCCTCGCGCGAGCGCCGGTAGACCAGGTGTACGCGCGAGGCGCCCAGGCGCCGTGCCGTGCGTGCCGCGTCGATGGCCACGGCGCCGCCGCCGATGACGGCCACGCGCTTGCCGCGGATGTCAGGCGGCGTGCCCAGGCAGACGTTCTTGAGGAATGTCGTTCCCTGCAGGACGCCGATCAAGTTCTCGCCCGGCAGGCCCATCAGGCGGCTCTTGTGCGCGCCGACGGCCAGGATGACGGCGCTGAAGCCCTTCTTCGCGAGCAACGAGTCGATCGTGAAGTCCTTGCCCAGTTCTTGCCCCAACTTGAGTTCCACGCCGGCGCGTAGGATGTTGTCGATCTCCATCTGCAGGACATCGCGGGGCAGACGATATTCGGGGATGCCGACGGCCATCATGCCGCCGGCCACGTTCAATTTTTCGAACACGGTCACCGGGTAGCCCTGTTGCGCCAGGCGCAGGGCGGCCGTCAGGCCGGCCGGTCCGGCGCCGATGACGGCCACCTTCTGGGACTTCAGCCCTTCGAGCCGGGCTGGCGTCCAGGGATGGTTCATCTCCTGGTCGGCCATGAAGCGCTTGATGTGGCGGATGGCCACCGGTTCGTCAACGTCGGCGCGACGGCACTTCATCTCGCAATGGGCCGGGCAGACGCGTCCGCAGATCATCGCGAAGGGATTCTTGCGCCGGTGGACCTCGAGCGCTTCGGCATAGCGCCCCTGTGCGGTGAGCGCCACGAACGCCGGGACGTCGACGTCGGCCGGGCAGGCATTGGTGCACTTGGCGCGCACCATCATCCGGCAGGCGCCCGAGGGACACCGCTTCTCGACGATGTGTGCGAGGAATTCATCCTCGAAGTAACGCAGGGCCGACATCACCGGCCCCGGCGTGAGCTGGCCCAGGCCGCACAGCGCGCCCGATTTCATCCCCTTGGCCAGGTAGCGCAGCCGATCCAGGTCGGTCAGTTCGCCGCGCCCCTCCGAGATGCGCGTGAGCACTTCGAGCATCCGCTTGCCGCCGACGCGGCACGGGACGCACTTGCCGCACGACTCGGCCTGCGCGAACGACAGGAAGAACTTGCAGAACTCGACCATGCAGGTGTCTTCGTCCACCACGATCATGCCGCCCGAGCCCATGATGGCACCCGCGGCGCGCAACGAGTCGAAGTCCACTTTGACGTTGAGGTGCTGCGTCGGCAGACAGCCGCCCAACGGGCCGCCGGTCTGCACGGCCTTGAATTTCTTGCCGTTGGGAATGCCGCCGCCGATGTCGAAGATGAGTTCGCCCAGGGAGGTGCCCATCGGCATTTCCACCAGGCCCGTGTTCTTGATTTTTCCCGTGAGAGCGAAGATCGCCGTGCCGGGACTGGTCTGGGTGCCCACCTCGCGGTACCACTTGGAGCCGCGGACGATGATCTGGGCGACGTTGGCCAGAGTCTTGACGTTGTTGACGACCGTCGGCTGGCCGTAGAGGCCGTAGGTGACGGT
>JAMCWS010000085.1:0-3222 GCA_023480605.1 bacterium | reverse complement strand
AAGGAGGCTTAGGCCAAGGCTCGCCGCGGCGGCCCTCCAGCGAGGCGATGAGCGCGGTTTCCTCGCCGCAAACGAACGCGCCGGCCCCTTCCTTGAGCACCATGTCGAAGCTGAAGTTCGACCCCAGGATGTTCTTGCCCAGGATGCCGTATTCGTAGGCCGCGGCGATGGCTTTCTTCATGCGCATGACGGCCGTCGGATACTCGGCGCGGCAGTAGATGTAACCAGCCGACGCCCCGATGGCGTAGCCGCAGATCATCATGCCTTCGAGCACGCTGTGCGGGTCGCCCTCGAGGATCGAGCGGTCCATGAAGGCGCCGGGGTCGCCCTCGTCGGCGTTGCAGACGACGTATTTCATCGTGCCTTTGGCCGCCGCGGCGAAACTCCACTTGATGCCGGCCGAGAAGCCGCCGCCGCCGGCGCCGCGCAGTCCGGCGTCTTTGACGGTCTTGATCACTTCTTCGGGCGTCATCCCGTTGAGGGCCTTGGCCAGCCCCTCGTAACCGCCCTGGGCGATATATTCCTCGACCTTGTCAGGGTCGATCATGCCGCAGTTGCGCAGGGTATAGTGCGTCTGGAGGTTGAAGAAGGGGATATCCTTGTAGCGCGGCAGCGTCTTGCGGCTTTCGGGTTCCTGGTAGGTCAGGCGATGGACCATGCGTCCCTTGAGCAGCGTCTCCTCGACGATATCCGGAACGTCTTCGGGCGTGACGCGGCAGTAGAAGATCCCTTCGGGATAGATCGTCATGATGGGGCCTATTGAGCAGAAGCCGCGGCAGCCGCTCTCGATGACGTTGACTTCACCCGAGAGTCCGCGCCGGGCGACTTCATGCTCGAGGGCCTCGACGACCTTCAGCGCGCCCGCCGCGGCGCATCCCGCCACACCACACACCAGGATATTGGACCGAAAAAATTGCTCGGCCATCGCTCATTCCTCCTTCACCTTGACTGCCGGCACATTGAGTGGATTCATCGCGCTCAAACGATCCCCTCGGGAAGCAGCCGCGCGATAACCCATTCATCCACGATATGACCCTTGACCAGATGCTCGTCGATCAGCCGGGGCACCGCGTCGGGCTTGATGTTGCCGTAGGTAACGCGGCCCTTGCCCGCCTGGGCGATGTCGACCAGCGGTTCCTGGGCGCACATGCCGATGCAGGAGGTCGTCTCGACGTTGGCCGCGATCCGCCGATCGGCCAGTTCCTTGAGGATCGCCTGCATCACCTCGCGGGCGCCGGCGGCGATGCCGCACGTGCCCATGCCGACGATGATGCGCGTGGAGGTCGCCTCGCGCACCGCGGTGCCCTGTTTGAGTTGGTCGCGAAGTTTCCTGAGTTCTTCGATACTCTTGATTTTATTCGCCATCGTGTTCACTCCTGTCTTAACCGGTGAAACTCGAAAGACCAAAAGGACTCAAAGGACCTAAAGGACTTAAAGGACTTAAAGGACCCAAAGGACCTAAAGATCCTGAAAAAACCAGGAACGACTCGGCCGATGTCAATCCAATGGTTTTTCAAAGTCCGATGGAATCCCTTCCTCCCCATCCTCCCCTGCCTCCCATTTGTCCTATATGCCCCATTCGTCTTTTACGTCCTTGGTTTCCCCTTTTCACTTTCGCCTTCCAGTTCGGCCTCCCCATCTCTCAGCGTTTCGTTCAGCCATCGCATCACGCTCGGGTCGGTGATGGGCGCGCCATCCAATTCCTTGCGCACCTCGGCCGAATCGAAATGGTATTCGCGTTCGCCGATCCGGTGCGTGTAGTCGACGTCGACCACCCGGGGCGCCATCAGGATGGCCAACACCGTGGCGGGCATGTCGCCCAGCGGGGCGCGGTCGATATGGCTGGCGCGGAAGGCCGCTTCCAACCGCGTCCCCCGGTTCGGAGCCGATTCGATCGTCAGGTCGCCCTCGCACTGGCGCGCCGCGGCGGCCAGCAGCGGCAGGCCGAGACCCACGCGGCGGGTGCGGCGCGTGGTGACGAAGGGGTCGAGCACCCGGGCACGCAGTTCGGGCGCCATGCCGCGGCCGTTGTCCTTGACGGTGATGGTCAGCCGGTCGGCCACCGGGTCCTCCTCGATTCGTAATTCGATGCGGGTGGCCCCGGCATCGACCGAATTCTGCAGCGCGTCGAGCACGTGCATCGACAGTTCCAGCATGTCACGGCAGGTCCTTGAGCACGCTGATCATGTCCCTGGAGCCCAGCCGGCCGACGAACCGGCCGTCGACCGTGGCCACCGGCGAAAGGCCGCACGAACCCAGGCAATAGACCACCTCGTAAGTGATCTTGCTGTCGGGGGTCGTTTCGCCCGGCCTGATGCCCAGTTCGGTTTCGACCGCCTCGATGATCCCGCCCGAGCCGCGCACGTGGCAGGCCGTGCCGTCGCACTGGCGCACGATGTGGCGGCCGCGCTTCTCCAGGTAGAATTGCGAATAGAACGTCGCCACGCCCAAGACCTCGGAAGCCGGCGTGCCCGTCCGGTTGGCGATGTGCTGGAGCAACGGCCGCGGCAGCCAGCCGTAAAGCTCCTGGGCCCGCTGTAGTATCAGGATCAAAATCCCCGCCTTACCCTTCAGTTCATCGATGTATTGATCGAGCGGCGCCAGGTCCAGCGTTTCCTCCTGGCGCGGGCATTGGCAATGGCTCATCTGACTTCTCCTTCCCATCATGGTCTACGACCCGTCGATCTCGATCCTTCGTCGCCCCCCGTCTGCCAGCGCACTTGTTTGGAGTTCAAGCTTCAGCTTGATATCTCGATCCTTCGTCCCTTTTTGCCCTGCAGGGCCAGTTTCAGTTCGTCCAACGTCGCCGCCTCGGCCCACAGGCAAGTGCGGCGGGCGATTTCGCCCAGGCGATGGGCGTCGCCCCCCACCACCCACGGCCAGCCGCGCAACGTCTCCCATTCGGCCGCCGTCCCCATGGTCGTGCGGGCGGCGCCCCCCGGCGTCACTTCCAGCGCGTCCACCGCCAGTCCCGGCGGCACGAATCCCAGGTTGGCGACGATGCTGAAACTCGGCCGCTCGGCATGGGCGGCGATCGCCAAGCCCCCCCGGGCGTGAATTCCGGCCACGGCCTCTTCCAGACTGATCGCGGCCGAAGTCGCCAGCAGCCGTTCTTCCGTCCGCAGCCACTCGCCCGCCGCGTCGACGACGAACTGCGGGCCGAAGGTCGCCTCGCGGTTTTGCAACGGCGGCAGCCGCCGCCAGACTTCCTCCTCCCATTCC
>JAMCWS010000172.1 GCA_023480605.1 bacterium | reverse complement strand
CATGCCGGTGGGCGGGGTGGAACGCAACCCGCTATGATTACCAGAAGGCGTTGATCATCATGGCGGCTGGCAACACGAAAAATTTCGGTTCATGGACGCGACTCGAAAACGGCCTCCGCATCGACGCCGAGCGTCTGTGCCGGGGCGAATTCACCGTCGAAGCCAACACCGCCGACGCCGGCCGTTCGCCCAGTCCGCGCGCGCGCCTGGCCACGCTCGACCCGAGCACGACAGCTTCGGTGCGCCTGCGCAGCACCCGCCCCGATTGGCCGATCGTCCCCGGCCATGCCGGGCGGGTCCGGGTTTATGTCTACACCCCGCCGAGCCTGGAGGACGCCAGCAGCCTGCGCCTCAATTTCGACCTTTTCAACGACGACCCGTCCGACGCGGGCGACGGCTGCCTTTTCCTGACGGGCGCCGGCCTGGCGACCATGCTGACCCCCACGGCCACGCGGCCCGAACCGACGCCCCTGCCGACCCCGGCGCCGGTCAACGCCGCGGCCCGGCGATGGCAGGAGTATTAAGGCCGTTGCGCGTGAATGGACTCTCGCCTGATGATCGTTGTTTTTCGTGTGATTTCGCGCAATTTCGTGGCTCAATTGCTTCTTGCAGGGCAAGACCTTGCGGCCGGACACCGGCAACCGCAAAAATTCATCATGCAAAGGACGAACAGCATGCGCTCACGCAAACTCACGATGGTGGTGTTGATGATGTTCGGCGTCGCCTTCGGCGGCGTCGCCAAGTCCGTGACAGCGGAGGAAAAAATGAGTCCGAACAGCGGGATGAAGACGCCCGAAGTCTGGATGGCCATTCTGCCGGCCGACGTCATGGTCGAGCCGGGAGCGCAATGGGATTTCGTCAAGAAACACGTCGACGGCATGAAATTCTGGACGCAGCAGATCGACCTGGAAGCCCGGCAATGGCCGTTCCAAGGCAAGGTCGACGCCCCGGGCGCGCTCAAGAAGCTCATCGATGTGCTCAATGAAAACAAGATCGATATCATCATCGAAAAAGGCGCCTGGCCCCCCGTGACCGGCGCCGGCCGGGGCGGCTCGACGGGGATGGGCGGTGCGGCCGGTCCCTTCGACGAAACCTACAGCCAGCGGGCGGCCGACAACGAAATCGCGCGCCTCAAGAAGATGGAGGGCCTCGGCGGCAAGGTCCGCTACCTGGACGTCGACGGCCCGATTCGCCACATGCTCCACAACGCCAAACTGCCTCCCACGGCCGAGAACATCGACCGCTGCGCGGCCCAGTTCACCGATTACATGATGCGCATCCACAAGGTTTTCCCCGAGGTCGAGTTTTTCGCCCTGACCAACTTCCCCAACTGGGGCTACAAGGGCGACGTCGCCTACTGGGGCAACGAGGGCTGGGGCGATTACCGCCTGGCGCTGGAGGCCATCGTCCGCCACGCCAAGGCCGCCGGCGCCCCGCTGGCCGGATTCACCATCGACAATCCCTACGATTACGCCATCGGCGAAGTTCCTTCGCCCGGCCTCAAGGATCCAACGAAAATCGACTGGATCGCCCGCATCCTCGACATGGAAAAATACGTCCATGAGCATGGTCTTAAGTATAACGTCATATTCAACTGCCAGCGGGGCGGCGCGAAGTCGGCCGAGCTATTCCGCAAGGAATCGCTCGCGTTTATCGACCTTTACCATAAGCGCGGCGGACGCCCCGATATTTACATCATGCAGAGTTGGTACACCCACCCCGACCGCACCGAAATCGTACCCGAATCCGATCCCAACTCGTTCACGGGCCTGATCAAGGACGCGATCATCAAGGTCAAGGGGATCAAGGAGTAAAACGTAGAACGATTCACGGCCGTTCCCCGAAGGCGGCCGCACACTGCGCGCGGGCCGCGTCTCCACAAAGCGCGCGCCCGCGCTTTTTATCACCATATCCGCAAAATGACGGCCGTTTTCATCGTCGAGACGCCGAATGCACGCGAAACGGCGTGAAATGGCCGGCTGGCCCTTTACATTTTTTTCGCGTCGACTGCGGTAGTCTCTGGTTTGCTGATATAAAGGCGCCGGTTATTCTCGGAGAGCCGGCCTCTATGCCGGTTTGATTCGCCCCGCTCGCAGCGCCCCCGTCTATTCCGCCTTTGGGGAGTTTATACCGTCTCGCACAATGACACGAAGACATGAATAAGCGATATTTTTGGGTCTTTCATCGATCTCGACCCCAAGGCAACACTCCACTCGGCCACCCGTCGGTTTCCCGTTTTTACTACAAACTTTTCGGCATGGATTCGCGGTTTATCCTTCTCGGCGTCTCCGCGCCTCTATCGCAATGGTGCAATTTCGCGCGCCGTCGTGACTCGTGCCGCTTTTATTTGCTTCCCTGACGGATTTGGAGCAGCCTGTTTCGGGTACGAATTCGATCGCCGTTCCGACGGGAAAGGACCTTCACAAATTCCATGACCTGGCGCGACGAACTCAACCTGGCCGTCGAGGCCGCGCGAGCGGCGGGGGAGCGCCTGCGGGCCATCGCCGCCGGCGAAAAGGCCGTCCTCAGTGTTGCGGGGCGCGACATCAAGCTCCAGGCCGACCGCGATTCGGAATCGCTGATCCTCGGCATGCTCGCCGCGCGCAGCCCCCACCCGGTGCTGGCCGAGGAGAGTGGCGAGTGCGGCACTATCGCCGAGGGCGCGGCTCCCTTCTGGGTGGTCGATCCCCTCGACGGCACGCTCAACTTCAGCCGGGGCGTACCCTTGTGCTGCGTGTCGATCGCGCTGGTCGAGGGAACCGCGCCCCGGCTGGGCGTGGTTTACGACTTCAACCGCGGCGAATTGTTTTACGGGGTTCCCGGCGATGCGGGCGACGTCCATGGCGGCATCATTTCGCCCGCCGGCGAGCGGCCGCTGGCCGTCTCCGGCGTGGCCGAGCGCGGCAAGGCGATCCTGGCGACCGGTTTTCCGGTCAACCGCGATTTCGGCGCCGCCGCCCTCGCCGAGTTTGTCGATCAGGTCAAGTCGTTCAAAAAAGTCCGCCTGCTGGGCTCGGCGGCGCTGTCGCTGGCCTGGGTGGCCGCCGGGCGGGTCGACGCCTACGCCGAGGACGACATCATGCTGTGGGATGTGGCGGCGGGGCTGGCGCTGGTCGCCGCCGCCGGCGGCCACGTCGCGCTCGCCCCCTCGGCGCGGCTCAAGTGGGCCCGCCGCGTGCGCGCCGCCTCCACCCCGCCACTCATATCCTGAGCAATACTAAGCCACGAAATCACACGAAAACACACGAAACAAGGGTCAATGGCAATAGAGCCTATGTCACTATTCGCGCATGGTTGTATTCGATCCCGAAGTCGGAACTTTTCGTGTTTTTTCGTGTGATTTCGTGGCTAAATGGTATTTTCGAACCTGGCTCCGCCATGTGAGAAGAGGCACCTCATGATTATCGACAGGCTTGACAACTGGCGCAACGTCTTCGCGGGACCCATTTGGGAGACGGTTTTCACGGCCCTCGAAAGCCTCGGTCCCGAGTCGCCCGAGGGCGAAACCCCGCTGCGGGGCGACGACATCTTCATGCGCGTCATGAGTTACATGACCCGCCCCCATGACGAGGCCGTGCTCGAGGCGCACCGCCAATACATCGACATCCAGGCGGCGCTTGCCGGCGGCGAACGGATCGAGTGGCATCCGGCGGCCGGCCTCGAAGTCAAGACGCCCTACGACGCGCATAAGGACGCGGTTTTCTTTCGCCCGCCGGCGCCGGCCCCGGCCGGCGTGAACGTTTTCCCCGGCACGTTCGCCGTGCTGTTCCCGGGCGATGCCCACATGCCCCAGCTTCTTACCGGCGCGCGGCCGGAGCAGGTCAGGAAAGTCGTCATCAAGCTGCGCGCCTCGCTCGTGCGGCACATCCAATGAGGGAGGCCACCGATGGACATCGCGATGATCCCCGCCCGCCTAGGCAGCCAGCGGCTCAAGCAGAAAAACCTGCGCGAAATCAAAGGCGTCCCGATTTTGGCCTGGGCGATCCGCCGGGCCAGGGAGGCGGGCTGTTTCGACGAAATCTGGGTCAACTCCGAGGCGGACGTCTTCGGCGAGATCGCCGCGCGCGAGGGGGTCGGCTTCCACAAGCGCCCGGCCGAGTTGGCCGACAACGTCGCCACGAGCGAGCAGTTCACTTACGAATTTCTCACCAAGCACGATTGCGACCGCCTCTTCCAGGTGCACTCGATCGCCCCGCTGCTGACGCCGGCGCAGATCTTCGAGTTCGTGCAGGCCATGAAGGACGGCGAATACGACGCGCTGCTCAGTTGCACGCTCGAGCAGATCGAGTGCGCCCTGGACGGCGAGCCGGTCAACTTCACCTTCGCGGCGAAAACCAATTCGCAAGAGTTGCGCCCCATCCAGCGGGTCACCTGGAGCATCACCGGCTGGCGATCCTTCACTTACCGCGCGGCCTACGAGGCCGGCCAGACGGCCACCTACGCCGGCAAAGTGGGCTTCTGGCCGCTCGACCGCCTGGCCGGCCACATCATCAAGACCGAAGAGGATCTGCAATTCGCGGCGGCGGTGTGGGATTTACGGTACCCGAAGGCAGGCAAACGGTGAGGGGGAACTGCGGATCGATTACGATTACGATCACGATCACGATCACGATAACGACTGAGAAGCGCCGTGAGTGACTGGGCGGGACAGATCACCGGCAAGCTGCGCAAGCTGCCCCAGTGGATCGCGTGGCGGGGGATCCCGGTGACGCCTTCGGGCGTGCAGATGGTTTTCAACCGGCGTCGGCTGGCCGCGTTGCGCGACCGTCACCGGGGGCGGCGCTGCTTCGTCATCGGCAACGGCCCCAGCCTGACGCTGGCCGATCTCGAGCGCCTGCGCGGCGACGTCACCATCGCCGCCAACAAGATCTACCTCGCTTTCCCCCGGGTCGCCTGGCGGCCCACCTACCTGGTCGTGATCGACGAAGTGACCGCCGCCAACAACCGCCGCGACCTACGCGCCCAGCGCCTGGCCAAGCTCTACAGTTGGGAGGCGGCCGCGCTGCTGCTGCCGGACCCGCGCGCCGGTAAGAAGCTGGGG
>JAMCWS010000051.1:4516-5064 GCA_023480605.1 bacterium | reverse complement strand
CATCGCCCGAACCTTGTCGGGGTGCTGCCCGGCCAGGTTCACGCGTTCGAGGGGGTCCACGGCCAGGTTGTAGAGCTCCGCGGGCGGCGGCGCGGGAACCTGGCGCCAAGGCTCGCGGGTGCGGATGACGCCGTTCTCCAGGAAATAATCATAATTATACATCGTGACCTTAAGCCATTGAATGTCGGGCACGGCCATCGCCTCGTGTTGAACCGGGCGAACGAGTTTCCAATCGCCGTCGCGCATGGCGGCGTTGCAGGTGGCCACCGGCGTGTAGCGATTCCATTGCCAAAAACGGCGCGTTTCGACCCGCCCCGGCTCGCCTCGCAGCACCGGCCAGACGTCGATCCCGTCCAGGCGCAGATGGCCGGGCACGGCCGCACCCAGGGCGGTGAGAAGGGTCGGCAGCCAGTCGGCGAAGTGCACCATCCGGTTGGTCGTCGCGCCGGCCGGCAGGCGGTCGGGCCAGCGCAGGAGCATCGGCACGCGGATGCCCCCCTCGAGCACCGAGCCTTTGCAGCCGTTGCAATGACAGTTGAAGCGAGCCA
>JAMCWS010000051.1:0-4439 GCA_023480605.1 bacterium | reverse complement strand
GCGATCCAGCCGCAATTCGCCCGCGCCGCCAAACTGCGGGCCGTTGTCGCTGGTGAAGCAAACGAGCGTGTTGCGTTCGAGCCCCAGGCGATCGAGCGCGTTCAGTATACGGGCGACGCCCGTGTCCAGGCGGCGGATCATGCCGTAGAGCGTGCTGACGCCACGGGTGAAAAATCCCGACTGGGCGAATGGCCGCACCTCCTCCTCGGGCACCTGGAGCGGCGTGTGGGGGGCGTTGAAGGTCACGTGCAGAAAAAAAGGCTCCTGGCGGTGTCGCTCGATGAATTGGACGGCTTCGTCGGCGAACACGTCCGTCAGGTAGCGCCCGTCCGCGCGCCGGACCGTGTCGTTATACTCCAGGCGCCAGTTGTAATAATCATGCATACCGCCGCAGAAACAGACGGTCTCCTCGAATCCCCGGGCGTTGGGGTGATAACGGCGGTCATAGGCGCCCAGGTGCCACTTGCCGACCAGGCCGGTGCGCCAGCCGGCGGCGCGCAGGATGTCGGCCAGGGTGGTTTCGCGCAGTGCGAGGCGCTCCAACCCGCGCCACTCGAGCGTGTCGATCGAGCCGGTGCGATGCGGATAACGCCCCGTGAGCAGGCAGGCGCGCGAGGGATTGCAGACGGGCGAGGCTGTGTAGTGCTGGGTCAGGCAAAGGCTTTGGCCGAGCAAATCGTCCAGTGTGGGCGTGCGCGACAGGCCGCCGTTGAATGCGCTGAAGTCGCCGTAACCCATGTCGTCGGCAAGGGACCATGGTATCCTGGGCTTGCGTGGCATCGCCGCATTCCCCTGGCAAAACGCATCTCGTGTTCGGGACAGCATAGGCAATATGCCTAAGCCGCGCGCCGCGGGCAAGGACTTTCGTGCTTGGACGCGGCGGAAGGGTTTGCTATGGTGGGGCGCGGGTGAGCGTGCCGCGCGCGCCCGGGAAGCATGGCGCTCCGGCGCGCGACGACCGCGACACCCGAACCCCGGCCCAGCCGCCACGCGACAATGCCCGGCTCAGCGAGGTTACCCGACGCCATGCCTCCGACGTTGTCTCCCGGCCAGATCCAGACCTTCCTGGCTTTCGCCCGCGACCTGGCGCGCGAAGCCGGCCAGGTGACGCTCAAGTATTTTCGCACCCGTCTGGACGTCGAGACCAAGGCCGACGACAGCCCGGTGACCGTTGCCGACCGCGAGACCGAGCGTCTCATCCGCCGGCGCATCGAAGCGCGTTTCCCCGACCATGGTATCCTGGGCGAGGAGTTTGGCGAAACCCGCCCGGGCGCCGAGTTCCGCTGGATCATCGATCCCATTGACGGCACGAAATCCTTCATCCACGGCGTGCCGCTTTACACCGTGCTGCTGGCGCTGGAGTGGGCCGGCGACGCGCGGGTGGGCGTCATCCACAACCCCCCGCTGGACGAGACGGTCGCCGCGGGCGCCGGCCTGGGTTGCACCCTCAACGGCGCCCCCTGCCGCGTGAGCGCTTGCGACCGTCTCAACCAGGCGCGCGTGCAATGCACCGACTACGCCGAACTGATGCGCCTGCGGCCGAAGTTCTGCGCCGGTCTGCTGGCCCAGGCCCGGCTTGGGCGCACCTGGGGCGACGCCTACGGCTACCTGCTCGTGGCCACGGGACGGGCCGACGTGATGCTCGATCCCGTGATGAGCCTGTGGGACAGCGCCTGCCTGAAACCCATCATCCAGGAGGCCGGCGGGCGCTTCACCGACCTGGACGGCCATCCGACGATCCACAACCCCAGCGCCCTGGCCACCAACGGCTGTCTCCACGACGCCGTCCTGGCCCTGGCGACGCGCGACCGGTAACAGCGTAAAATACATCTCGCTTACTCATATTCATTTTTAATATGACGATTATCGGCCAGGGAAATGAACGAAATGCACGGAATGCGGGATTAACAGCGATACGCCACTTACCCGAAAAGATAAATAGTGATCGTTCGATTATCCCCGAATTTCGCGTTTTTTTTCGTCTGATTTCGTGGCTTATTTGTTTCTTATGTGTTTCTCCGCAGTGGCCTTGGCCTGGGCGCGGATCAGGTCTTTGACGACCCAGCTCATCGCGCGGATCCGGTGCTCGGCGGCGCGCCGGATCGTCTCGCGGATGGCTTCGAGCGGGAAGCGACGCACGGCCAGTTCGATTTGCTCCACGTCGAACGTGTTCAGGCTCGAACTCATGTGATTGAGATACAGGTCGATCACTTCGCGCATGCCGTCGGGATCGGCCGGGGCGGCGTCGGCCGGCCGCAGATAGCGCCAGGCCGAAGGCGCGCCCAGGTGCGGGTCGCGGGCCGCGGCGGCGACGGCATCGGCCGCCAGCGGCGTCGCCAGCGGCACGGCGATTTCGTAAAGGCCAGCCTCGCCGGACTGCTCGGGGATGAAGGCCCGCACGTAGTGTTTGCGCCGCAGGAGTTCCAGGATTCGCACGACGGCCTCCGACGCCAAGCCGCACCGCCGTGCCCGTTCATCCGCCGACACCTCGACCGTTCCCGGAAAGCGATTGGCGGCGCAGTCCAGATCGACCAGCTTCCGAAAAACCGACCACGCGCCCATCCGCAGGGCGTTGAGGGCCGCCGGCAGGCCGCTCCATTCGAGCCATTCGGCCTGGGCCATTCGATCCGCTGCCATTCTCATGCGACTCCGTGACGCGTGTTTGTGCCCGACCTTCGCCGCCGGGTGGTCACCGCTCCAAGCATAGCGAGTTCGGCCCCATGGGGCAAGTTTGGCGACCGACTTTTTAGGCCGTCCCCTCGGTGTGACCGGGTCGTTAGATTGTTGAACCGACGTGTATTCTCAGTGTTCCTCCATTCATCCGCAACCTCTACGATCATAAAATCACAGCCGCTTATCATGGCGTTTTCCGCAAATGTTTAACCGCAGAGGTCGCCGACGAAAAGGGAACGCGAGTGTATATGACGGATGGGTTCATCTTCTTTTGCCCGAGATCGCTTGCGGCCGGGCCGAAAGCCAAGTAGAGTAGCTCAAGGCATGGCGCGTCGGCCCGGGGCCGGGTTTTGCGCCCGCAATCCGTGAAAGTTCGCACGAAAAAGATGGACAAGCTCCTCTTCCACAGCACCAACGGCCAGGCGCCCCGCGTCGATCTCAAGGGCGCGCTGTTGGGCGGCCAGGCGCCCGACCGCGGCCTTTATATGCCAGACGAGTTCCCGGGCCTGGACGGGGCCGCGATCGCCGCCTTCCGTGGCCAGTCGTATCCCGAGATCGCCTGGCGGGTGCTGCGCGCTTACGCCCGCGGCGTGATCGACGACGACGTGCTGCGCGCCCTCTGCGCCGACGCCTATAATTACGATGTGCCGCTCGAAAAGGTCCACGGGCGCGTTAGCGTCATGCGCCTGGACCGCGGGCCGACCGCTTCGTTCAAGGATTTCGCGGCGCGCATGATGGCGCGCCTCATCGGGCGCCTCGTGCGCGAAGAAGGGCGCGAACTGACCATCCTCACCGCCACCAGCGGCGATACCGGCTCGGCCGTCGCCAGCGCCTTCCACGACGTCGCCGGCATCCGCGTGCTGGTGCTGTTCCCCATCGACGAGGTCAGCGAACGCCAGCGCCGCCAGATGACGACGCTTACGGGCAACATCCGGACGATCGCCGTCGCCGGCAAGTTCGACGATTGCCAGGCGATGGTCAAACGCGCCTTCGCTGATCCCGATCTGGCCGGCATCCCCCTCAGTTCGGCCAACTCGATCAACATCGGCCGCCTGCTGCCTCAGTCCGTCTATTACTTCTACGCCGCTTCGCGCCTGGCCGAACCGGGCGAGCCGATCGTCATCACGGTCCCCTCGGGCAATTTCGGCAACATGATGGGCGCGGTTTTCGCCTGGCGCATGGGCCTGCCGGTGCGGCGGCTGGTGGCGCCCGTCAACGCCAACGACGAATTTCCGCGTTTCCTGGCCACCGGCGAATACCGCAAGATTGAACCCTCGCGCGCCTGCATCTCCAACGCCATGAACGTCGGCCACCCCAGCAACCTGGCGCGCCTGGTGGCCGCTTACGGCGGCTGGCTCGACGAGACCGGCATCCTCCATCGCCCGCCCGATCTGGCCGCCATGCGCCGCGACCTGTTTTCGACCTCGGTCGGCGACGATGCCACGCGCGAAGCCATCCGGTCGGCCTGGCGCGAGCACCGGCTTCTGCTCGAACCCCACGGGGCCGTTGCCTGGCGCGGTTTGCAGGACTATGAAACCGCCGTCGGCCTCGAAGGCGCCCCGGCGGTCGTGCTCGAGACGGCCCATCCGGCCAAGTTCCCCGACGAGATCGAGCGCTTGCTGGAGATCACCCCCGAAGTGCCGCCGACGCTGGCCGCCCTCGATTCCCTGCCCGAGGATTACGACCGGATGGCGGCCGACTACGACGCATTGCGCGGCTATCTGCAAAAAAACTACCGGTAAGGCTCATGAAAACCATTATCATTC
>JAMCWS010000319.1 GCA_023480605.1 bacterium | reverse complement strand
CGAAGAAGAGATCAAACGCTACGCCACGCGCATCCTGCGGCTCGAAGACGGCGTCATCACCCAATTGCCGGGCAATGGACGCGGCGGATTGACCGCGCGAGCCGCGCCGCCCGCCCCCGGCGATTGTTCCGAGCCATAAGAGGAGCCGCCGCCGAGTCGGCTTTTCACGCCGCACGGGCCAGGGCGTTCATTCCGCGAGACTCTCTTCCACCGCCATCAGAAAGTCGTCCAGGTGTCGGCCATAATTCTTCCCCTGCGTGAAACGCGAAACGGCGATTACCAGGTCATGGTCGGGATCGACGCGCAGGACGGCGCTCGAAGCCGCGCCGTGGCCGAACAGGTTGCGGCTCAAGATGAAGCGATCCTTGGGCACGCCGTCCTTGCCCGCCCTCGGATCGGCCTGGCGCATCCAGGAGATGCCGAATCCATATTCGTTGTCGTCGCCCCAGATCGACTCCTCCAGATTCGGATAAAGTCGGGCGAACGGCTGAGGCATGGCCTTGGCGAAGGTTTCGGGGGTGAAAAACTCAACCGCGCCATATGAGCCCTTGTTGAGCATCAGTTGGCCCATCCGGGCCAGATCTTCGACAGTGCAGTCGATGCCGAATGCCATGTCGACCATGGTCGTGGCGTTGCTCATGCCCAGCGGCGCGAAAAAGTTTTCGTGCATGAGGCGGAAGATGCTCTTGCCGCTGACGACCTCCATCAGCCGGCCCGTCAGGTCGAAGCCCATGCCGTTATACTCGGCATGGCGCCCCGGCTGGAGGTAATCCAGCCCGTTGGCGACGACGTTGTCGAGCCAGGGGTTCGCCATTCCGCCCCACTCGCCATGCCCCGTCAACCCGGTGGTGTGGTTGAGGCACTCGCGCACGGTGACCACGCGCGGGCCGCTCACCGGGAAGTCGGGTAGATATTTCCCCACCGGATCATCAGGATCGATAATCCCCTGATCCATGAACTGGGCGAACATGAGACCCGTGAACGTCTTGGTGAGCGAAGCCAGCGGGAAGCGGGTTTGAAGGTCGATTGGGCGCTCGGGCGTGGAACCGAAAGCCTCGTGGAAGACGACCTTGCCGCCGCGGGCCACCAGGGCCGTGAAGGGCTGTTCGCCCTCCCCGGCCCATTCCTTGCACACCCGGCGCAGTCGCTCGGCCGTGTCGGCCTTCATCCCGGCTTCGGCCGGCGGAGCGGGGCGCAGGACGGCGGCCGGGGCGCCCGCTTTGAGGTGGGGTGGTTTGAGGGCGGGGAAACGGCCTTCGAGTCCGAGCACTCGCAGCTTGAGGGCCAGGTGGTAGTCCAGATCGCGCGTCATGGGCCAATCGAGTTGGGTGGCCTTGCGGCCGAGGGGTTTCATTTCGGCCAGTCCAGCCAGCAGGACCGGCCCGTCGGGGCGGGTCGTGAGCGACTCGACGATTCTGTCGCCGGCTTCTTCGCCAATCAATTCGCGCTGGTCGGTCCAGACCGCCTGGTCGATCCCCGCTCCGCGCAGGAACGGCAAATCGGCCTTGACCGGCGCCACCCAGGGATCCCATCCGGCGGGGGCGCAATATATCGTGAGCGAACGCCGGATATGACGGCCGTCGGTAGTCACGCCTTCGACATAAGCGCCGTAACGGCCCGGTTTGTCGGCCCGTTTCACCTCGTTGAGGCCGGCATCGAACCAGCGGACGGCCAGGGGCATCCTGCCCCAGAGGGATTCGACCAATTCGGGATTGTCCCAGACCAGTTCGGGGAACTCGCCGCCCGGTTCGATGATGTAGCGCCATTTGTCGCGCGGGCGGATGGCGATGTTCTGGAAGGCGCGGATTTTTTCGAGCCGCTCGGTATCGGCCAGGACCTGCGCGGCGCGTTCGCCCGCGTAAAGCTCAAATGCAAATTCCCAGCGGCCGCCGCCCGCCTCGACTTTGACGAGGGCCGGATTGAGGCCCTTGCGGAGCTTGACGGAAAAATTCACGGCGCGGCGATCGCAGATCCCCGAACCCGCCTGCCATTTCGAGTGGACCAGGGCGCCGTCCACCCAAACCTTGGCCGAACCGTTGGCGCCGAAGAAGACGCGCGCCTCCTGGTCGCGATCGGACCGGATAAGGACCTGGGCGTAGGCCACGCGATTGCCCGCGCCCTTAAGGCATTTATCGAGCCGCACGATGCCCGAGGGAGCCGCCTCGATCAGGGCGGCCGGCGCCGTCGATGTGGTGCCGGCGTCGGTGTCGTAGTTGAGGATGACGCCGGGGCGCAGAGTGGTCTTGGCCTCCCCGCCCAGGGGAGCCAGGTAGTCGAGGTTGTAACCCGCGCGCGTCACGCCGTCGGCCGGCGTGCCGGCGATGGCGGGGTTGGGCAGCGGCCCGAGCGCGAGCCAGTTCGTGACGCTTCCCCCCACGCCGACGTCGAAAACCGGCGCGGAGGGCTGGCCGCGGCCGACCCGGGCCGCCGGAGCGATTTCGCGAACCGCCTGGCAGGCGGCGACCGCCATGCTAGCCATGGCGATTAAAACTATCATGAAACGTCTGTGCATCATCCCGCACCTCCCTCGTTAGACGGGGCGTTCGTAACCGCGAAGGAAACGAATGCTAACCGGACCGAAGGCGAAGATCAAGCGAAAATATACGACGCAAAAAGACAAAGGCAGGAGGATATAGGCCCTTCTGGAGGCGGACGCCAAGATCATTATTTTCGGCCAGGAGGGCTGGCGACGACGAAACGGTTTCCCTCGCGCGCTTTAATTTTGGCATGACTGTTGGTCTTTTTTTTGCCTACAATTGGCCACTTTTGGTGGGCTAACCGAATTGTTTACCCGCCGACCGGACGGGATCGTCGGGCGGCGATCAAACCTCATCATTCCACCCGCGCAAAGGAGCAACCCTATCCATGAGCGAATCAGCGAAGACGCAGCGTGGCGACGCGCGCCGGCGCGGCGGTGTGCCGCCTCAAGGCGCGGCGTTCGGCCGGCGGGATTTCCTCAAGTCGGCCGGGGCGCTGCTGGGCGGCCTGAGTCTGGCCGGATGCGGCGCGGCGATCGAGGGCGCGGTTCCCGGGAGCGCGGCGCAGCGTTGGCGCCTGGGTACCCGCCGCGGCGCGCTCAATTTCGTGTTCTTCCTCGTCGACGACATGGGCTGGATGGACAGCTCGACTTACGGCAGCGGGTTCTACGAGTCGCCCGGCATGGACCGCTTGGCCCGGCGCGGCATGCGCTTCACCAACGCCTACGCCCATCCGCTCTGCTCGCCCACGCGCGCGGCGATCATGACCGGCAAGTATCCCGGCCGGCTCAAGTTCACGGTTCCATCGGGGCACATGCCGCCCAATAAAACCGAGCCGATTGTTCCCAAGAGCGCCGGTCCGGCGTTTAAAGTTGTGCCGGCGAGCAGCCGCACCTTCCTGCCGCTCGATGAATACACGATCGCCGAAGCCTTGCGCGACGCTGGCTACGCCACGGGGCATTTCGGCAAGTGGCACCTGGGCGGCGTCAAGGAATACTGGGCCTCGGCCCAGGGATTCGACGTCTCGTTCGGCGGCACCGGCTCGCCCGGCCCGGTCGGCTACTTCAGCCCCTACTTCATGGAGAATATCACCGACGGACCCAACGGCGAATACATCACCGACCGTGTGACCGACGAAGCGCTCAGGTTCCTCGAAACCAACCGGAAGAAGCCGTTTTTCATCAATCTCTGGCACTTTGCGGTGCATGGTCCCTGGCAGGGCAAACGGGAACTGATCGACAAATACGCTAAAAAGGCGAACCCGAACAATCCGCAGCACAATCCCGTCTACGCGGCGATGCTCGAGAGCATGGACCAGAGCCTGGGGCGCGTGCTCGACAAGCTGGATGAGCTCGGTCTTGCCGACTCGACCGCGTTGATTTTCATGTCGGACAACGGCGGGGTGCTCGATACCGGCCGGGGCGACACGCACTCGCCCCCCTACACCGAGGTTACCTCGAACGCGCCGCTGCGCGGCGGCAAGGCCACCGTTTACGAGGGCGGCACGCGCGAGCCGATGATGATCTTCTGGCCGGGCGTCACCCCGGCCGGTTCGCTCTGCGACGAGCCGGTGGCGATGGTCGATTTTTACCCCACGATGCTGGAGATGGCCGGCCTCGAGCCGCGTCCCGGCCAGACGATCGACGGCATGAGCCTCGTGCCCCTGCTGCGGGGCGCGGGGCAGCCGCGGCGCGAGGCGATCTACTGTCATTTCCCGCACTACGGCACCCCCGACGGCCGGCATGGGCCGCTGACTCAGACGGCGCCGGCCACCTGGGTCCGCAAAGGCGACTGGAAACTGATACGCTTATACGGCGAAGGGCCGGAGCGCGCGCCCGCGCATGAATTGTATAACCTGAGAGAAGACATCGGCGAGACGCGCGACCAGGCGGCGGACCGGCCCGACCTTGTCGAGGAACTGAGCGCCCTGATCGACCGCCACCTCCGGGAGACCGGCGCCCTGGTGCCGATCCCGAATCCCAATTACGTCCCGCCGGTGACCGAGTGGAAGACGGGGGGAAACTGCACGCTGGAACGCGCCGGCGGCATGCTGAAGGTCAAGTGCACCGGAATGAACGCCTCGATCATCGGGCCGACCTTCAAGATGCCGGGACCCGTCCTGGTGAAGCTGCGCGTGCGCCGGCCGGTTGACAACGACTGGAGGTGGATGACGTATCCGGGGCGGCCGAAAATCGCCTGGCGCGATGAAAACTCGGCCAACTTCGGCGCCAATCCGCTCGCGGTCTTCGACGTGCCGCACGACGGCGAGTGGCACGAGGTCACCGTGCCCATCACGACCGACAAAATCCTGGCGCAACTGATGATCCACACGGGCTACGCGCCCGACGCGATGGACATCGCCTCGGTGCGCGTCGAGTCGGCCGGCCTCATCCCCGGCGACGCGACGCATGCGGTCGACTGGCAACTTGACGAGTAGTCGACAGCGGCCGCCGGGGCCGCGCCGCAAGCGATCCGGCGGAAGAAAACGTCCCCGATTTCGAACGACGCAAGGAGAAGGAACGGTGAACGACGCGCAGACGATGAACCGACGGAATTTTCTCAAGAGCGCCGCCATGGTGACGGCGCTCTTGAG
>JAMCWS010000342.1:3783-5085 GCA_023480605.1 bacterium | reverse complement strand
GCACGAGCAAGGCAGCGCCGACTTCGCCTACCAGTTCAGCGAGCAGGCGCGTTTTCGCACCAATGTATTCCGGGCCATGGGCCTGTTCGGCGTTTGCATGCGGCTGATTCCGAGCCGCATCTTCACCTTCGAACAGATCGGCCTGCCCAAGGAATCCATATACCCGGTCCTCCAGTCCATCCGCGGCATGGTCATCGTCACCGGCCCCACCGGGTCGGGCAAGACCACGACGCTGGCCACGCTGATCGACTGGATCAATGAGAACCGGGAAGGCGTTCACATCATCACCATCGAAGATCCGATCGAGTATACCCACAAACCGAAAAAAGCCATCGTCACCCAGCGCGAATTGCACATCGACACCCCGTCCTTTCCCAACGCCCTGCGCGGCGCGCTGCGTCAGGATCCGGACGTCATCATGGTGGGCGAGATGCGCGACCTGGAAACCATCGAGGCGGCCATCACCGCGGCCGAAACCGGGCACCTGGTGTTCGGGACCCTGCACACGATCGGCTCCGCGCAAACCGTCGACCGGATCATCGACCAGTTCCCCTCGAACCAGCAGAACCAGGTCCGCTCGGTGCTCTCGGTGTCGCTCTCCAGCATCATCTCGCAGACCCTGTTGCCTAAAGCCACCGGCAAGGGCCGCGTCGCCGCTTTCGAGATCCTGCACAACACGTCGGCCGTCGCCAACCTGATCCGCGAAGGCAAGACCGAACGCATCGTCTCGGTCATCCAGACCAGCGCCAAGGCGGGCATGATCACGCTGGACGACTACCTGATGATGCTCTACCACAAGGGAATCATCACCGGAAACGTCTGCCTGGAGCGTGCCCAGAATTATGAGGAAGTGCGCAAGCGCATGATGATCAGCGGCATCGCCTCCGAGCACCATGAAGGCGAGAAAACGGCCAAGGTCGTGGCCGCCGGCAGCGCGGTGTCCGACGAGTATTAGCCCATGAGCCGCACCGCAATGGCAAAGGCGGTAAGCCGAACGGCGTGAGCCGGCGGGAGTTTCGCCCGGTGGCGGGCGCGACCGGCCGGAGCGCCGGCGGCCCGTCCCCGGGCGCGGGGCGGCGGGGCTCAGACCAGGTCGGTTTTGCCGGGAACGGCGACCGGGTCGACCGGGTTGTCGCCGAATTCATACTTGGCCGGCGTCAGGTCGAGCTTGGAGGAATTCATCACCCACTTCCACGACATCTCGCGGCCGGTGTAGGCGCTCATCCGACCCATGATGGCGCACAGGGTGCTTTCGGCCACCTGGCGTCCCTCGTTGAGCGGTTTGCCGACCTGATCGCCAGC
>JAMCWS010000342.1:0-3773 GCA_023480605.1 bacterium | reverse complement strand
AGGTCGGCGTGCTCCTGGACGTAGGGGTTGGGCGACTTGCCGTCGTATTCCCAGGCGTTGGCGCCGACGATTTTACCGCTGGCGGCGTTGAGGTCGGCGTAACCCTTGGCGCCGACGATCCGCTCGGCCACGCGCGTCGCCGCGCCATCGGTCTGGCGGCACATGCTCATGACCCGCGCGCCGTTGGGATATTCGAATTCGACCGTGAAGTGGTCGAAGATGTTGCCGTATTCGGGGCCGGTGCGCACCTGGCGGCCGCCGGCGCCCATGCATTTTTCGGGCATCACGCCGAAGGCCCAGTTGATGATGTCGATATTGTGGACGTGCTGCTCGACGATGTGGTCGCCGCACAGCCAGGTGTAGAAATACCAGCGGCGGCACTGGCGCTCCATTTCCGACCACTCGGGCTGATCCTTGGGGCCCCACTCGAGCATGCCGCCTGAATTCCAGTAACACTGCCCGCCGACCAGCTCGCCGATCGCGCCGTCATGGACGCGCTTCATCGCCTGTATATAATGATCCTGGTGGCGGCGCTGCGTGCCGGCGACGACCGACAGGTTCTTGCTTTTGGCCAGGTCGGCCGTCGCGAGCACCGAGCGCACCCCGAGCGGATCGACGGCTACCGGCTTTTCCATGAAGACGTGCTTGCCGGCCTCGATGACGGCCTTGAAATGCGCCGGCCGGAAATGGGGCGGCGTGGCCAGGATGACCATGTCCAGATCGCAAGCCAGGACGCTTTTGATGCTGTCGAAACCGGCGAAGCAGGTCTCGTCGGTATACTTGAGGGGCTCGGGGCCGAGTTCCTTGAGCATTCTGGTCCGGGCGGTGTCGAGGTGATCTTTGAACAGATCGCCCAACGCCACGAGCTCGACGTTCTTTGAGGAGTGGACGCAGTCGATGGCCGCGCCCGTGCCGCGGTTGCCGCAGCCGATGACGCCGACGCGGATCTTGTCGGGCTGGGCGGCGAACACCCCGGCCGGCCCGGCGGCCAGCACGGTCAGGCCGGCGATGGCCGAACTCTGGATGAAGTGGCGACGCGAGATGCGCCCCGGATTGTTTCCGATGTCCATGGCGGATGACCTTTCTTCGAATGATAATTACAAATTACAATATTGCATTTCTTTCACACGTCGCAGATCTCGACGGCCTGGCGCAATGACTCAAGCGGATCGCGCGTGGGACCCAGTTCGTGGGCCACATAGCCCTGGAATCCCGTGGCGAGAATCGCCCGCATGATGGCCGGGTAGTAAAGCTCCTGCGTGTCGTCGATTTCGTGGCGGCCCGGCACCCCGGCCGTGTGGAAGTGGGCGATGCAGTCGATGTTTTCGCGGATCGTCGCGATGACGTCGCCCTCCTGGACCTGCATGTGGTAGATGTCGTAAAGAAGTTTGAAGCGCGGCGAGCCGATCCGGCGCACCAGCGCCGCGCCCCACGCCGTCCGGTCGCACATGTAATCCTTGTGGTTGCGCTTGCTGTTGAGCAACTCCATGCAAAGGGTCACGCCCTTCTGCTCGGCCAGCCCGACGACCTGCTTGATGGCCGTCTCGCAATTGCGCATCCCCTCGTCGTCGTCCATCCCCTCGCGGTTGCCCGAGAGGCAGATGACGTTGGGGAAGCCGGCCGCCGCGGTCAGCTCGATGCTCTCGCGGATCTTCGCCAGGCACTCGGCGTGGTTCTCGACGTGGTTGATCCCCTTGGTCAGGCCGTGGCTGGGCGTCATCGTGCAGAGGAGTCCGTGGCGCTTGAGGATCGGCCACTCGGCCGGGCCGATCAGGTCAACCCCCTTGACGCCGATTTTGGCCAGGTAAGCCGCCCAGGTCTCCAGATTCAACTTGCCCGCCATGCCGCGACTGGCGGCCTGCTTGATGCGTCCATTCTTCACGGTCCACTCCTTTGCCGCTCCGGCGCCCGGCTCTGCCTGGGCGTCCGCCCGGCCCGCCAGGCCGGTGGAAAGGCCCCCGGCGAACGCGGCGGCGGCCGTGCCGGCGATGAAACCGCGGCGCGTAAGGCCGGTTGTCGTCTCCTGATTCATAACTGGTTAGACCCTCGTCGCTGGTTGATGGTTTGTCGTCCCGGCTGGTCGTCACGCGGCCGCGGCGGGTTCGGGATACGTATGCACCGATCGTTATCGATATGCCATGACGCTGGGATTTTAGCCCAACGGGCGGACAAGGCAAACATTATCTTTGCGGCCGGCGGCCGGGCGCCGCATTCCCTTGATGTATCGGGCCGAGTCTGGAATGATATGGGCGGTCGCGGGGCGGTCACGAGCGAGACCGGCGTGGCGCACCGTCCGATCGGAATTCCAGGAACGGCGTTCGATCATGAAAATTCTGCCCCGTTACCTCATGAAGGAAATCCTGCACTATTTTGTGATTTTCACGGCGATGTTCGTCGTCGTCCTGCTGGTCTACGAAATCTACGACATGCGCGATGACTTCATCGAGAAAAGCCCGGCGTTGGTCGACATCGTCCGCTATCTCATTTACAGCCTGCCGGCGCAACTGGGAATCGTGCTGCCGATCATCTGCCTGCTGACGACGATGTTCGCCTATGGCCTGCTGGCCAAGAACCGCGAAATCCTGGCGATGGTGGCCGCCGGCGTCAGCTTCCGTTCCCTGGCAGTGCCGGTTTTCCTGTTCGGCGTCTTCATGGTCGGCTTCTCCTTCTGGTTCATCGACCGCGTGGCGCCGGCGGCGCAGTTTCAGGCCGTCCGCATCGAGAAAGTGGTTATCGGCGGCAAGAGCGAGAGCGTCTTCACGCGCCGCAACAACCTGTTCGTCAAGGGCAGCGGCAACCGCTTCTACCTCATCAAGGAATATCTTTCCGACACGCGCGAAATGGTCTATCCCTCGATCTTCGAGACGCGCGACGACGGCAGCGGCATCAACGAGCGCATCGAGGCCGATTACGGCAAGCTGGTTCAGGATCCCGGCCGTAGCGGGCGCACTTGGGAATTCGCCCACGCCCAGCGCTGGCTTTTCAACGACGACGGCAGCCTTCAATCCTACCAAAAATTCACGGGGCCTTACCGCATTCAGATGGAGGAGGAGTTGGGCCGGTTCCTGAGTAAATCCAAGATGCCCGAACAGATGAACTTCAACGAACTCAAGGAACACATCCGCCTGCTGCGCGCCAAGGGGGGCGAAGACGTCAGACGTTACAGCACCTGGCTGCAACAGAAGCTGGCCTTTCCGGTGGCCTGCCTGCTGATGGCATTGCTCGGCTACAGCGTCGTCGTCGACGTCCATGCGCGCCGGTTCGCCCGCGGTGTAACGTTGGGCCTGCTGCTCGCCATCGCCTTTTTCGTGCTCAACGCCTTCCTGAAAAACATGGGCGACGACGGTTCAGCGCCCCCGGTCCTCGCCGGCTGGCTGCCGGTGGCCGCCTACCTGGGGATCGTCTCGCTGCTGATGACGCGTCTCAACCGGATCCGGGGCTGAAATGAGTCGCGCGCGCCGCCCGGCGCCTCCCCCACGCTCGGTCACCGAACGCTATTTCGGGCGCGGATACCTCCATCTTTACCGCGATTTCCTGCTGAACGAAGCGCATACCCGCGCCGAGGCGGACTTCCTCCTGCGGCGGCTCGAGCCGCGCGCCGGTGAGCGTTGGCTCGACATGCCATGCGGCTATGGCCGCCACCTGGCGGAATTGCGCCGCCTTCGCCCCGACCTGCGCCTGGCCGGCGGCGACCTCAACCGCGACTACGCCCGCGAGGCCGGCGGCGGCCGCGGCGGCGCGGTCGCCTGCGACATGCGCCGTCTTCCCTTCGC
>JAMCWS010000128.1:4334-5109 GCA_023480605.1 bacterium | reverse complement strand
GGGACGCTTATGATGAGCGACGTCGATCTGCTGGCGAAGGTCGACGACGAGGGACGGCTGCTGCTACAAAAAGCCGACGAAGACGAGCCGCGCTTCATCCTGGAGCGCGCGAAGTCGGGCCAGTAGGCGGCCGGCGGCGAAGGGATTTTACACGCAACGACGGTATAGGAGCCGTGCGCCGGGCCAAATGCGATATGCGAAATGCAAAACACAAAACGCGGAATGCGGAATTCAAAAGCCATTTTGCATTTTGAATTCCGCATTTTGCGTTGCGAATCGCCTAAAGATCCGTAAATGAATAAACTTCGCACCGGGATCGCCTGTTCGTTAAAGTAAACATGTGTGGTCTACTCAACAGTTTTGCGTCTTCGTGTCTTTGTGTGTAAACGCATAAACTCATATGAAAGAAACGAAGGCATATATGGCGCCAAGGGTGAGCGAGCTTCTCAAGCGGCGCTCCCTGCATCGGAGCGCTGGGAACGATGTAATCCGTCCCGGTGTCGAACGAGAGTTGTGAATCTTATTTATTGACACCTGCTAACGATGCGTCGCAACGGATGACCTTCCATATCAAAAACCCCCGTTCCCGAAGGTGGGAGCGGGGGTTTCGCGTTTGACGGCGCGGGGAAGGCGCCGCCGGACGGCGCCGGCTCAGGCCGCCGGCACGGCGACTTCCAGGGCGGCGGCCACGCCGGCCCCGGGGGCGGGCGCCTTGTAGCCCAGGCCCGTCAGCACCTTCTCGAGCACTGCCAGGAAGGCGATGACGTCCTTCATG
>JAMCWS010000128.1:0-4324 GCA_023480605.1 bacterium | reverse complement strand
CCCTTGCTATACACGGCGGCGAAGGGGTTGCTGGCCTCCCAGCCCATGGCCGCGGCGCGGAAGATTTTGCCATCCAGATGCTCCTGCCCGCCGGCGATGGTCAGGCCATACTGGTCGCGCAGGGCCAGCGAGAGTTTCTTATACTCGATGCCGGCCGGCAGTTCGAAGGCGACCACGGCGTTGGAGGGCGCCTTGCTGAAGAGCTTGAGACCCAGCGCCTCGCCGCCGGCGCGCAACGCGCCCGCCAGACCGGCGTGGCGGCGCCAGACCTGGGGCAGCCCTTCGGCGTCGATCATCGACAGCGCCTTGTTGAGTCCAACGATGAGCGAGACGGCCGGCGTGTAGGCTGTCGTGTTCTTGGCCAGGTTCTTGAGCGCCTTCTTGACCGAGAAGTAATAGCACGGGCACTTGGCCGTCTCGGTCAGCTTGGCCGCCTTGGTGCTGACCGCGAGGAACGCCAGGCCGGGCGGGAGCATGAGAGCCTTCTGGGAGCCGCCCACCGCCAGGTCGACGCCCCATTCGTCGGCCTTGAACACGTCGGCCGCCAGGCCGCTGATGGCGTCGACGCCGAAGAGGGCGTCGGTCTTGGCGACCACCTTGCCGATGGCCTCGATGGGCTGGAGCGTGGCCGCCGAGGTTTCGGTCAGCGTGGCGTAGACGGCCTTGGCCTCGGGATTGGCCTTGAGGGCTTCCTCGACCGCCTCGGGAGTGACGGCGGCGCCCCATTCGACATTAATGGTGACGACCTTGAGGCCCCAGGCGCGGCCGATGTCGCCCCAACGCTGGCCGAACTTGCCGGCTTCGACGTGGATCATCGTGTCGCCGGGCGACAGGACGCCGGTGATGGCGGCTTCCATCGCGCCCGTGCCCGAACTGGCGAAGGTGAGCACGGGATTCTGGGTTTGAAACACGGATTTGAGGCGCTTGCCGCATTCCTCGAAGATGGGATTGAAGTCGGGGGAACGGTGATGGACGATCGGGCGGGCGAGCGCCTCGAGCACCTCCGGGGGGACGTTGGAGGGACCGGGGGTAAAGAGAAAGCGTTTTTTCATGGAACCGAGATCCTTTTAGGTGAAGTGTTCGCTGCCCCCGGACGGACGCGGGGAGGCGCGGCGCCGGAGACGGCCCCGGCGTGGCGGCGGTCAACCAGCATACGGGCAACGGCGAAAAAAACACAAGCCCGGCGAGAGCTTGTGAAATTTCTCACAAAAGCTTACCAGATCACCCTCGCCCCGTCAAGACCGACGAGGGCCGGCCGGAACCGATGACGCGACCGGCCGCATCTCACATAATCACGCACGGACGGACGCGAATCGGGAGCCAGTCGACACTAATCCATGGCCATGGGGCCATGGCACGCTCGTGGCCGCGGCCGTGATGGTTTTCGCGCTCGTGTTCGGCACAATTTCGTTTTTTTAAGTAGTTGGAATCCGTAAACGAATAAACCTCGCACCGGGATCACTTGTTCGTTAGTGTAAACGTATGCGGCTTACTCAACAGCTTTGCGTCTTCGTGTCTTTGCATGAAAGTGTATGAACTCGCGCAAAGACACGAAGATGCAAAGGCTTATGTGGCGCCAAAAGTAAGCGGGTTACGCGAGCGGCGCTCCCTGTAACGGGGCGCTTGGAACGATGTACTCCGTCCCGGTGTCGAAAGAGAGTTGTGAATCTTATTTATTGACACCTGCTTACGATCACGATCGCGACAAGGACGGTGGCGCTCGAGGCGCACCGCGTCAGCGCCGCCCGGACGCGCCCTGAACTGCGCGCGTCTGGCCCTTGACGCTCATCTCCAGCGCGTAGAAGCTCGTGCGCGCCGTGATGAAAAGCGTCCTGTTTCGCGGGCCGCCGAAGGTCACGTTGGCGGGCACTTCGGGCACCGCGATCGTGGCCAGTTTGCGTCCCTCGGGACTATAAACTGTGATGGCCTGTCCCGTCAGGTAGACGTTGCCCTCCTCATCCATCGTCATGCCGTCGGAGCCCTGGGCGGCGAAAAGAGATTTGTTTTCCAGCGTGCCGTCGGGCCGGATCGCATAGCGCCAGGTTTTGCCGCCCGCTTCGTCGGCGACGTAAAGCGTCGTGCCGTCGGCCGTGCCGATAAGGCCGTTGGGCCGAGTCATGTCGTCCACCACGCGGATAAGAGTCTTGCGGTCGGGCTTGAGATAATAGACGTGCATGCCGTCCTGCTCGAGATCGGCGGTCGATCCGTAGCGCGGATCGCTAAAGTAAAGCCCACCCTTGGGGTCGACCCACAAGTCATTGGGGCTGTTAAGGCGGCGGCCGCCGTAACTGTCGGCCAGGATGACGACGGCGCCCTTCATGTCGTATTCAGTCACGCCGCGGGTCTTTTGCTGAGCGGCCAGCAGGCGGCCCTGGGCGTCAAAGTAGAGGCCGTTGGCCTGGTCGGAGTTCTCGCGAAAGACCGACAGCCGCCCCCCCTCTGGCGCGTCGGGCGCCAGCGTCCACTTGTAGATGCGTTCGTTGGGGATGTCGGTGAAATAGACATTGCCGGCGGCGTCGGTCGCGGGCCCTTCAGTGAAGGTGAATCCCGAGGCGAGGCAGCGCACCTGGGCCCCGCGGGCCGCCAGGGGCGCGTCGCCATCAGCGGCTTGCGTCATTGCGGCGCCCAGCAGCGCGGCCGCCAGCAGTACCGCTCGAACGGCTTGTTTCGTTCGCGTGATCGCTTTCATCATCGCCATCTCCTCCGTGAATCCATCCGCCGGCGCCGATCTCGCGGCCCCGGGTCGCCTGACTCGTGGTCGAAAAGCGTATCCTAACGTTCGGCGCGATGATTCACAAGCGCGGCGCGGACGCGACCGGATGGCGGGGTTGACCACGTGAAATCGTGGAACGAGTCCGCACGAGCCGGCGTTCACGATCGCGGTTGTCTTTTGGGCCGGTTTGCAGTATGCCTGACGCGATGCCGATCGCCCGGGCCGGCCGCGCACCGCGACATGCGGCGCCCGAGGCGAATCCAAATTACAAGGGATGCGAACGATGGACCGCTTGACACGCCGCGACTTTCTCAAACAAATGGGGGCAGGGGCCGCCGCGCTCACGGGATTAGCCGGTCTGCCCGCGGCACCCGGGGCGGGGCAACCCAACATCCTCGTCATCATGTCCGACGAACACAACGCCGGTGTCCTGGGCTGCTACGGCAACAGGATCGTCCAGACGCCCAACCTGGACGCCCTGGCCCGCCGGGGGGTGGCGTTCGACGCCTGCTACACCAACTCGCCATTGTGCGTGCCCTCGCGCCTGTCGTTCACGGCGGGCAAATACGCCTCGCGCGTGGGAGCCTGGAACAACGACTGCTGGCTGCCCAGCGCCGACTACCCCAGCCTGCCGCGCCTGCTCAACGCCGCCGGCTACGAGTCGTTTCTTTGCGGCAAGATGCACTACGACCGCACCCGCCGTTACGGATTCACCGAAATCGACAAGTTTTCTTCCAACCAGAGTCTCAAGGGCGGGCGGGGCGGGCGGCGCGATCCCGACGACGTAACCCCCCGTCCCGGACTGTCGGAACGATTCGACCAGTTCCACCCGGGCGACCACAGCGGTGTTCTCGATCACGACCGCAAGGTGACGGCCGGCGCAACCGGGTTCCTGCGCGCCCGCCCCGCCGGCGCCAAGCCGTTCTTCCTGCTGGCCGGTTACCTCGCCCCTCACTTCCCCCTCATCGTTCCCGAAAAGTATTGGGACGCCTACAAGGACCGCGTGCCGATGCCCGTCATTCCGCCGGGGCACATCGAGTCGCAGCCGCTCAACTACCAGCACCTGCGCGTCGGCTTCCACATGGAGCGCGTCCCCGACGACGTCGTGCGCAAGGGGCGTGAGCTTTATTACGGCCTGACGCAGTGGCTCGACGAACAGGTGGGCCAGGTGCTGGCCGCCCTGGGCGACAGCGCCGCGGCCGACAACACGCTGGTTATCTACACGACCGACCACGGCGAAAACATGGGCGAACACGGCCTGTGGTGGAAAAACTGCGTCTATGACACGGCCGCCCGCATACCCCTCATCGTCAGTTGGCCGCCGCGCTGGACGGGCGGGCAACGGCGCGCCGGGGCCTGCTCGCTGCTCGATCTCGTACGCACCATCGCCGACGTGGCCGGGGCCGCCGTCCCCGCCGACTGGAACGGCGACGCGATGACGGCCTGGCTCGACTCGCCCGCCGCCGCGTGGAAGGACCGCGCCGTCAGCGAATACTATGCCCACAATATCACCTCGGGCTACGCGATGATCCGCACGGGTCAATGGAAATACGTCTATCACACCGCGCCCGACGACCGCCATCCCGCCCAGCGCGAGCTCTACGACTTGGC
>JAMCWS010000180.1 GCA_023480605.1 bacterium | reverse complement strand
CACCAACCCCATCATCGAATAGGGATCGGATTCGGGCACCCAGATGCTGGGAAGCGTATACCAGCTTTCGAATATGTAACGCGCCGGCGTGCCGCCGCGGGAATGATACTCATCGACGTATTGAAGCGAGTGATCGTGGTAAAGTTGATTCGTGCCGCCCCTGGCCGGCGTGCCCCCCTTCGAGCAGTTGAAGATCAAGTTGAAGTCCAGGCCCTCGCCTTCGATGTAAGCCTCCAGGTCGAGCATCCGGGCGAACCAGTCGATGCCGGCCGTCACCGAAGGCTGGTTCGATGTGAAGACATAATTCGCGTAATCGTGGGGATTGTCGACCGTGACGCCGCTGACCGGAAGGCCCGCCGCTCGCGTCTTCGCCACGATCATCTGGATCACTTGATGATAATCGCCGTAGCCCTGGGCGCCGGCCGTGTAACTGAAATTGTGATAGGCGGGCCCGCCCTTCCAACCCCAGTTGGGAAAGTTGGTCAGGACGAAAATCTTGACGTCCGGGTAGGCCGTCTTCCACATCCGGATCGAATCGACCAGTTCGTCGGTGGCCGAGTCGACCGTGTGCCATCCTTTTTCGGTGCGGTCGGGCGCGGGGTAAAGCATCCGGCGGATGGGGCCGTCCATGTCGATGTAGGTGATCTTCCCGCCCGCCCCGCCGTGCTCGACCGGGTCGGTGAATTTCTTGACCTTGCCCATCTCGATCGTGGCCGATTCTTCGCCCGACTGGTCGCCGTAGGAGGCGCGCCAGTCAACCAGGCCGCCCATCTCCACGGCCACCTTGATATTGTATCGGTTGAGCACCGTCACCAGGTCGCGCAGGTCGTTGATGTCGGCCTGATTGATCTGGTCGATGAACATGAGCAACACGTCCGCGTTGTATTTTGAGAATTCCCACTGGTTTGACGTCCCCAGATCCCAGGGCTGAAACTTGCCGAACCAGATCTCGGTCCGGTCGCCCGGAACCACGAGGGGCGAACCGGGCAGGGCCGCATCGGCGCCCGCCCCGACGTTACGGGCCCAGGCATAAATGGCCCGCGAATCAACGGCGCTGGGCAGATCGAAAGCGAACGCGTGACCCGCCTGGGGCGTGCCTTCCAGATCGGCGCGCGTGCGGTTGGCCACCGCCGTTCCGAGCGGGGTTCCCACGCCGGCCTGGCCGTTCTCATAAAAATCAACGGACAGGTATGCGCCGGGCTGATCGGCATCCCAGGCCCAACCTTGCAGGGCGTGGCCGTCCCAGCCATCCAGCGAGCCGGCGGGATCGGCCGCCCGGACGGGCGACAACGCGGTCGCCAGGCTCAGCAACAGCCATGCGATACGGGATTCAGGTCGGATGGCCATGGAATCCTCCTTCCATAGGAATAGATTATTTCGTTGTCGTGGTCAGTCCGTCCATGCGGTCATATAAGCAAACGCAACCGATGGGTTTTCATTATTCCGCGGTTCGATTTATTTGCCATGTCGCTCCGGGTAATTGAGTCAATTGGATTTGCCGCCGCGGGTGGCCAGCGGCAAACAAGAACAGAACCTTCTCCGAAATGCACTCACGTGGGACGAGTCGCTGGAGATATTGAGCTTGGCGCAAGGGACAAGGGAAAAAAACCCTCCGTCAGGCAAAACCGACGTGATCGCGGGAGAAAGCCGGACTGCGTTACCGGCATATCGCGGGCGGGCTCGCGTCGGAGAAGATGGCGTGACCGAACCCGTCGAGTCGCCGGCTCATACGACAGTGCCACGCACCGGCAAACAAGAAATAGTGGCGGCTGGACGGCGATCGCCTATAATCGGAGGCAAACCCGGCGTTGCGTCTCTCGCCGGAGCCGCGCCATAGGAACCCTCGCCGGCGTCGGCAAGCCTGGGTGGCGCCGGTCCGCATCGATGCGCGCAAGGAGCCCCAATCTCCGCCATGACCCCATTTGAGGTTCCCGACGGCCCGTTCACGATCGAGGGAATCATGGAGGCGATCGAGACGCAGATCGTCCGCCGTGAAGCCGTGCCGACCCCCACGCCGCCGCCCAGCGGCGAAGAGACGGCGACTCGCGCGCCTGCCGCCGCCACCTCCGTCATACCCGCGCCCCTTGTCGTCGACGGCTCGGCCTCTTCGCGCGTGCAGGCTCAACTCGATCTTGCCCGGCAACGCCAGAGTTTGGATCCTGGATACCGCATCCACTCGCATCGCCGGGTGATCGGTTGGGCCGTCAATGCCATCAAACGCGTCATTCACTGGGGTTCGCATCCCTATGCCGACGCCATACGCCAACGGCAGGAATTGTTCAACGAAACCGCGTTGCAGGCCCTGCGCGAGTTGTCTCTCCAGGCCGATGCCATCGAACGGAGACTTGAGGAGGTCGCGAGCAACGCGGCCGCGCTGAGCGGCGACGCGGCCGCCCAGCGGCGAGCCTTGACATCGCATGCCGGGCGGCTGGGCGGCCTCGAAAAGCGAGCGAACGAGGCCGCCGCGACCCTCGACCGGCTGTGCGCCCGTCACGACCTGGGGCCTTTTTATTCACGCGTCGCGCCCGAACGACGCATGGCCGCACTCGACGAATCACGCGGCACCTATGAGGACGTGGCCACGCGCCAGGCCCTTTACGTCGAGTTGTTCGGCGCTCATGGTCGACCTGACCAGTCGCGCGGGCATTCATACCCGCCGCATGGACGCGCTCGAGGCTCTGCGTTCGACGCCGCCCGCGTCGTTGGGCGGATTGTTCGCGGCCCAAGTGGTCGAGCACTTCTTCCCGGGAGAGTTGCTCGAGTTCCTTGTGCTGGCGCGCCGCCGCCTCGCGCCGGGCGGGCGGATCGTGCTCGAAACTCTCAACCCCGCGAGCCTGGGCGTCATGGCCAAGTCGTATTGGCGCGACCTCGACCACAAGCAGGCCATCCATCCCGATGCGCTCCGGATGCTGGTCGAACTGGCCGGCTTCGCCGCGGTGGAGACGCGTTACCTGGCGCCGTTCGGCGACGACGAACGATTGCCGGAACTGCCCCCGGCCGCCGAGGGGGGACTCAGCCCGGAGGCGCGCGCGGTGCTTCAAGACCGGTTTGACCGGATCAACGCCGCCCTTTACGGCATGCAGGATTATTACGTCACCGGCCTCCAGGCCACCCCGTTGGGCGATGGCGCCGGCGAACGGCTCGCTCCGGTCGACCCCGCCGCGGCGGGAGGTTGCGGGTCATGAAGATCGCGCTGGTCAGTTCGACACCTGTTCCCCAGGCTTACGGCGGCATGGACCGGCTTCTGGAGGGCCTGTCGGCCGCCCTGCGCCGGCGCCACCCGACCGACCTGGTCACGCTGCCGGTCGACGAACGCACGCCTGAAGGTATTCTCAAGGGATATTACGATTTCCACCACCTGGACCTGTCGGCCTACGATTGCGTCATCAGCTACAAAGGGCCGGCTTACATGGCGCGCCACCCGGTCCACGTGTTATACCTCAGCCACCGGATGCGGGTACGATCTGTACGAGCCGCGCGGCCCCGATCACGTGCGGATGCGGCGCCTTATCCACTGGATGGACAACTGGGCGATGAGCCCGGAGCGCATCCCTCATATCTTCACCGTGGGGGCCACCGTCAGCCGCCGCCTGCTCAAATGGGGCGGCATCGAATCGACTCCCATCCATCACCCGACGACCTTCACCCCCGCCGCTCCGAGTCGAGGCGAGCACTTCCTCGCCGTCGGCCGCCTGCACGCCTGGAAACGTTTCAGCCTGACAATCGACGCCTATCGTCAAAGCCGCGCCCAGCGGCCGCTGGTCATCGCCGGCACGGGACCGGACGAAGCGGCGCTGCGCGCCCGGGCGGCCGGCGATCCGCGCATCCGCATGGCGGGAGCGGTCGACGAAGCGACGCTGCGCGACCTTTATTCCCGCGCCGTCGCCACGATTTTCCCGCCCATCAACGAGGACATGGGCCTGGTGACGTTCGAGTCATTCCTGTCCGCCAAACCCATCCTCACCACGCGCGACGCGGGCGAACCGGCCGAGATCGTCCGGCCGGGCCAGACGGGTTGGATCGCGGACCCAACCCCCGAGGCCTTGGCCGAACGAATCGACTGGCTGGACGCCCACCCCGCCGAAGCCGCGGCGATGGGCGAGCGCGCCCGTGATTGGGTGAAGGAGGTGACTTGGGAACGTCTGGTCGGCCATCTGCTCGACGCCGCCGACGACACGCGCCGCAAACGGTCGATCCGCCCGGCGGCGCGGAGCGCGGCGGCGGCCGGAACCGGCGAGGCCCCGCGCGCCGGCGGGGAGAGCGAACCGATCCACCTGCTTATTACCGACAACCAGATCATCGATCCGCCCGTGGGCGGCGGGCGCCTGCGCATCTGGGAGCTTTACCGTCACCTGCCGGCGGATTTCGTGACCACTTACGTCGGCACCCACGATCACCCCGGCCCCGCCTTTCGCGACCAGTGGCTCGCGCCCAATTTCCGCGAGATCATCCTGCCGCTCACGACGGTCCACTTCAAAGCGCACGAGGTGCTGCGCCGGCTGACGGGGGGCGACGCCACGGTCGACGTGACGATCCCCTTGCTGCTGGCGCGCTGCTCGCCGGCCTACGGGCGCCGGATGGCCTCCCTCGCCGGCTGGGCCGACCTCATCATCTGCTCGCACCCCTGGATGTTTCCCCATCTGCCGGCGGCGAACGGCCTGGCGCGCGTCTACGACTCACATAACTGCGAGGCGGCCGTCAAGGGCGACCTGTTGCGCCGCACCCTCGCCGGACGGTGGCTGGCCCGCCGCGTCGAACGGACCGAACGCGCCGCCGTCGCCGGATCGGCCCTTGTTCTGGCATGCGGCCCCGCCGATGCGGCTGAATTTATCCGCCGCTACGGCGCCGATCCGGCGCGGATCATCGAAGTGCCCAACGGCGTCGACTGCCGGCGCCTGACCCCCGGCGCCGAAGCCGACAAACCCGCCCTGCGCCGTCGCCTTGGCCTGCCCGAGGGTCCGCTGGCCGTCTTTACGGGAAGCAACTACGAACCCAACCTTCAGGCACTGGAGTTTCTGATCGAGCGGCTGGCCCCGGCGCTGCCCGGCCTTACCATCGTCGTCGCCGGCGGGGTGGGACCATTGTGGCGCGAGCGCCACGGCGGCGCCCAA
>JAMCWS010000387.1 GCA_023480605.1 bacterium | reverse complement strand
CAGCCGCCCAAGCCGGCGCCGCGAGTCTCACCCCCAGCATCGACACCCATCAGCACATCTGGGACTCGACAAAAGTGGCCAGCAAGGGGCCCGGCGGGAAGCAATACCTGCTTGAGGATTACCTCAAGGCCGCCGCTGGCCTGAACATTGTCCGGTCGGTTTACATGGAAGTGAACGTCAAACCGACGCGCGCCAACCAGGAGCAGGAGGCCGCCTACGCCCTGGGGATGTGCGAGGGCGCCCATGGGATTCCGGCGGCCGCCATCATCGGCGGCAATCCCGAGGCCGGAGACTTCCGCGACTACATCATGCAATACAAGGACAATCCCCGGGTCAAGGGCGTGCGCAAACTGGCTTACGCGCTTGCCGACGGCGCCCACCCCTACGACGGCGAGCAATACACCCGCAGCGTCCGGCTTCTCGGCGAGTTGGGGCTGATCTTCGAAATGACCACGGCCGCCCGCCACCTCGATCACGCGGCCCGGCTGGCTCGCGCCTGCCCCGGCACCCGGCTGGTGCTGGACCACTGCGGCAGCGCCGACCCCAAGGCGCTCGCGCCCAACCTGCAGGCCAAGGCCGCTTACGCCGCCGACGAATGGAAGCGCGGCATGGAGGCCATCGCGAAAAATCACAACACGGTCTGCAAAATTTCAGGCATCGTCGCCCAAATCGAGCGTCCCCTCTGGACGCGCGCCGAACTGGCTCCCACCGTCGACTTCTGCCTCGACACCTTCGGTCCGGACCGCGTGGTGTTTGGCGGCGACTGGCCGGCCTGCACCGTCCGGGGCGCCACGTTGCGCGACTGGGTCACGGCGTTGCGCGAGATCATCGCCGGCCGCCCGCGCGAAGATCAGGCCAAACTGCTGCACGACAATGCCCGGCGGATCTACGGCCTGACTTGAAAACCATAGCCATGCCTATCACAGCAACGTCAGGGAGGATCGTCGATGCCGCATAAAGATCATCACGCCGAACCGGCTCGCTGCCCGCGCACCGGCCACCCGATTCCACCGGCGGCGCACCGCCGGTTGATCCTGATGCTGCGCCTGGGCGGACTGGCCTCATTGCTTTGGTTCCTGGTGCGCGTCATTCCCAAACCCAGCCGGGCGATGTATCCCTGCCAACGCGCCGCCGCGCCGCTTGCCGCCGGTTTTGTGGTTTGGGCGCTGGGCGCCGTTGGGGCGCTGACCGCCTGGCGAAGCGCGGGCCGGTGCCTGCGACGGGGGCGGACCTGGGCGGCGGCGCTGCTGACGCTGGCGGCCGTGGCGGCGGGCGCCCTCTGCTTCGTCAGCCTGGATGAGGGACCGGTCCGTGCCGCGAATCGACCTCCCCTCAAAGGCGCGCCGGGATTCGTGCCCGCCGATCCGCCCAACCAACCCATCGGCCTGCCGTTCGGCATCAAGCCGGGCCGCGTCGCGTGGGATTACGACCCCGCCGCCGTCTCCTGGGATGGCTCGGGCCATTGGTGGGAAGATCGGTTCACCAGCCAGGCCGAAGTCGAGCGGATGCTGGCCCGGGTGGTTTGCGCGGTGGCGGGAACGGCCGACCCGGCGGCGGCCTGGGGCGCGTTGTTCCGTGATTTCAACGCGCGCCACGGCCACCCCGCGGCCGGTTACGCGCGCGGCGAGAAGATCGCCATCAAGATCAACCTCAACCAGTCGCCGACATCCCACGGCACTTGCGACGGCTCCTACACCTCGCCGCATTTCGTGTTGGCCCTGCTGCGCCAACTCGTTCGCCAGGCGGGCGTCGATCCCGCCGATATCATTGTTTATGACGCCACGCGCTGCATCCCGAGCACGATTTTCGACCGGTGCGCGCGCGAATTCCCCGGGGTGAATTTCGTTGACTGGACCGGCGGCGACGGCCGTGAAATCTATGTCCGCGACTTGAAGGCCCAGGTCCACTGGTCCGCGCCGCTGACTCTGGATCCGCGGGGCGGCAATCCGGCCTATCTGCCCACTTGCGTCACCGGGGCCGCTTACCTGATCGACATCGCGCACCTGCGCGGTCATTTTCTGGCCGGCGTTTCGCTCAGCGCCAAGAATCATCTGGGATCGATCTGCGCCGATCTGGAAGGCCGGCCTTCGCGCGGCTCGGCCGTGGGCGCCGGCCTGCATCCCTACATCGCCGCCCACCCCGTCCCGTGGATCACTGATGAGGGACGAACCCCCGGCACCTATACCCCACTGGTGGACCTGATGGGCCACAAGGACCTGGGCGGCAAGACGGTGCTCTACCTCATCGATGGCCTCTACGCCACGAAACACAACGATTACGCGCTCGACATGGCGTGCCGCTGGAAGTCGGCCCCGTTCAATGGCGGCTGGACCGCCAGCATTTTTGCTGCGCAGGATCCCGTGGCCCTGGATTCGGTCGGCGTGGACTTCCTGCGCAGCGAACCCACGCTGGACCAGGTCTATGGGTGCGTCGACAACTATCTGCACGAAGCGGCCTTGGCTGACCGTTCCCCCTCAAAAACTCTCTACGATCCCGAAGGCGATGGCATCCCGATGCGCAGTCAGGGCGTGCACGAGCACTGGAACAACGGCGCCGAGAAAAAATACACTCGCAACCTGGGCTCCGGCCAGGGAATCGAACTGGTGGTTTGCAAGTAACCGCGCAACTGATTCCGGCGAACCGCCCCGACCCGAAGACGCCGGGCTGAGCCGAATCAAATAAAAACGATTCGGTATGCCGGAATGTGCATGGTCGGGTGACTCGCAGTATCTGAATATGCGCGATCACGTTACGTTTTTGATTTGGCGTCTTTGGTGGTGGGAATCCATTGATGATTGAAGGATCGAGGCGGGAAGGCACCCCGTTTGGAGTTCAAGCTTCAGCTTGGCATTCGTCTCGCAAAGGCGCGAAGGCGCGAAGGCGCGAAGATGCAAGATCAATCACTTCTCTCCGCATCTCCGGTGTTTACGAAAGAATCTACACGAATCCCGTAAAGCGTGAAGACTCGGATTTTGCACGCAGAGGCTTAGCGCGGCGAAGCCGCTACCAAAATGCCGGAAATCCCGTTTGGAGTTCAAGCTTCAGCTTGGCATTCGTCTCGCAAATCCTATCGTCCCATTACGTTTGAGTCCCTTGGCAAATTCCTCGAACCCGACCGCGGGCTCATCGGCGCGCTCGTCGAACACGGCCGGATCCTTGGCGTCTTCGGCCGGTTGGTCGCGCACTGCGTCGTTGTTGGGTTCGGAGATGGATCGGGACGTCTCGTTGAATTGCAGGTGCGGCACCTTGTGCGAAGCGGGCTTGAGATAAACGGTCGCTCGTCGGGTCAATGCGCTCATGGCACACCTCCATCCATGCCAGTGGCATGACGCTACAACGCTACAATCGCATAATATCAAGACGTTGGAGCATGGTGGCACATTGAAAATGATTGGTGTCGCGGCGTTGGGGAGTTAAGATCGAACCGGAGGGTTGGCGATGGGGATGCCCGTAAACAGGCCTTTTGCCATTGACCCAACCGGCACGCCGCCGGCCGGTGACGCGTTGGCCGTGGGCGGGAGCGTCGCCGATACGGAGATTTACCCGATCCTGGAGCGGGTGGCGGCGGCGGGGGGGCGGCTGGAGGACGGCGAGGCGGCGAGGCTGCTGGAGTCGGCGGACCTGGTGGCCCTGGGACGGGCGGCCCATGCCGTGCGGATGAGGCTGCATCCGCGCAAGACGGTCACGTTCGTCATCGACCGCAACATCAATTACACCAATATCTGCGTGGCCGGCTGCGCGTTTTGCGCGTTTCACCGCGCGCCGGGCGCCGGAGACGGCTGGGTCATCACGCGCGAGGAACTGCGCCGCAAGATCGAGGAGACCTACGCCGCCGGGGGAAGCCAGATCCTCATGCAGGGGGGGCTCAACCCGGATCTGACGCTCGAGTGGCACGAGGAACTGTTGCGGTGGCTGCGCGGCGAGTTTCCCGGCCTTCACATCCACGCCTATTCGCCGCCCGAGATCGCTTTTCTGAGCAAGCGGTCGGGGCGGGCGGTGGATGAAGTCCTGCGGCGGCTCGCGGCGGCGGGGCTCAACTCGATTCCCGGCGGCGGGGCCGAGATCCTGACGGACCGTGTGCGCGCGCGGCTCTCGCCGGGCAAGGTGGGGGCCGGGAGATGGATCGAAGTCATGCGGGCCGCCCACCGGCTGGGCCTGAGAACGACGGCGACGATGATGTATGGCCTGATTGAGACGGTGGCCGAACGGGTCGAACACCTGCGGCGACTGCGCGACCTGCAGGGCGAGACGGGCGGCTTCACGGCCTTCATCAACTGGCCGTTCCAGCCGCGCGGCGGGGGGCACAAGGAGCGCTTCTCGGGGGCGTTCGATTACCTGCGCATGACGGCCGTGGCGCGGCTTTACCTCGACAACATTCCCAACATCCAAGCCAGTTGGGTGACGCAGGGGGAAAAAATAGCCCAGCTTTCGCTGGCGATGGGCGTCAACGACCTGGGCAGCCTGATGCTGGAGGAAAACGTGGTCGCGGCGGCCGGCACGCACCACGACACCACCAAGAGCCGCCTGCGCGCCCTGGCGCTGGAGATGGGCTATGAGCTGCGCCAGCGCGACTTCTACTACCGCCCCTGGAGGCAGAGGGCGCGGCCGGCGGAATGAGCGCTCGAGCAAATGCCCTCGCACAAACGGCGGATTCACTCTTTCAAAACATGCAGCACCCAGTCGCCGGGCGCGGGCGTGGCGATGACAACCATGGCTCCTCCCGCGTGTCTGCCCGCGTCGCGCTGGCCGCCGGTTTTAGGGTCATAAAAGACACACGTAAAACGGCCCGGGGCTTGCCGCAGATCCAATCGGACGGTCGCGCCCGAGGCCGGGCCGGCGTAGACGACGTATTCCCGGCCGGGGGCGGCCAGACAGAAGCATCCCTCGCCGGCCAGTTCATTGCGGGGGGCCATGGCGTCAAGGTTTTTTACGGCGGATCCGAAAAAGCGGGCCGCATGGCCCAGCCAGGCGCGGCGGATCGCGCCAGTGTCGCCCCCGGGCACCTTGGGATCATAAGCCATGATGCCGGTGTGGACCGTCTCCTGGCCGAAATCGGCGTGATAAATGAAATGGCCGCCGCCGGTGAGCATTGTCCAGATGCTGTGGCGGACGGAA
>JAMCWS010000427.1 GCA_023480605.1 bacterium | reverse complement strand
GATCTGATTGGAACCTTCGTAGAGCGCCTCGGGCGGAATGAAGTCGAAATCGTGGCGGCCGGGGTCGGCGCGCCAGCGGCCGACCGCGTCGGGGCGCACCTCGATCCGCGCCGGCGCAAACCTCAGGTAGGCCTCCAGACGCGCGAGGGTGCGCTCCTGATCGAGGACGAAATCCTCGAAGCGCACGTCGATGCGCCGGGCGGGAGAGGGCGTCGCCTTCATGATGTCGTGCTGATATTTCCAACTGATGGCTCGACGACGACGCTCATCGTCGGTTTTGTCATAAGGCACGCCGAAGTCGGCAAGGTCGTCGGTCAGATGCGCCCCGAGGATGCTGTCGCGCGGATCGCGCACCCAGTAAATGTAATGGATGTCCGGGAAAAGGCGGACGACCCAGGGGAGGATCAGCGTCGTTTCGGGCAGCTTCCAGCCGCGGCGCGGGGCATCGCTGGAAAGGACCGAGGCCAGGTAACTCTCGACCAGGCGCGTGAAGGCCGGGTCGATCGGCATCGTGTGCAGGCGGGCGAAATCCCATTCCAGTCCGCCCAGGTGAATGACGTGGCGGGCCATGACGCGGCAGGCCTCGTAGAGATCCTCGGCGGGCACGAGATCGCCCGAGATGTTGAGCCGTGCGCCCATGTAGACGCCGCTGGCGCTGAGGGTGTGCGAGATGGCGCGGGTACCCGAGTGGCCCCGCCCGATGATGGTGATCAGCATGTGGATAATCCTTCCCGACAAAGGCGATTTCGATAACGATAACGAAAAGGCGGCAGTCTCATCCGGGGCTGGTGGCGCAAAAGCCGTCGGCCATCAGCAGGCCGCGGCCGGCCAGGCGGGTCCAGGCGGACTGCACCAGCGCGTCGAGAGATTGGCCGACGGTGTCGAGACGCAAGTCGGGCTCGGCCGGCGGCTCGTAGGGAGCCGAGATGCCCGTGAACTCGGCGATTTGGCCGGCGCGTGCCTTGGCGTAAAGCCCCTTTGGGTCGCGACGCTCGCACACCTCCAGCGGCGCGTCGACGAACACCTCGATATAACGGTCTTCGCCGATGATGGCGCGGGCCTTTTGCCGATCGGCGCGGTAGGGCGAGATGAACGAGGTGACAACAAGCAGGCCGGCCTCGTTGAACAGGCGCGCCACCTCGGCGACGCGGCGGATGTTTTCGGCGCGGTCGACGGCGCTGAAGCCCAGGTCGCGGTTAAGACCCTGACGCAGGTTGTCGCCGTCGAGCACGACACAGGCGTGGCCGGCGGCGACGAGGCGCTGCTCGAGGGCATACGCCACCGTCGACTTGCCCGCGCCGCTCAGGCCGGTGAGCCAGAGGGTCGCCGGGCGCTGGCGCAGCAGGGCGGCGCGCTCGTCCGCCCTTACCCGACCAACGCAAGGGGTGATGTTTTTCGCCTCCGGGGCAAGCGATTCGGCACTGGCCGGCGCGATCGTCGTTCGCATGGCGGAAGTCCTCTCCGGGCGCGCACCGGCGCCAAAAAAAAATTCACCTCACCGGGGGCGCGAATTCGGACACCGCGTCGGCCCTCCGGCGCCCCCGGCCCGTGCGGCCGGTTTATTCGATCGCCCCATAGAATACGACAAACGAAACGGCAATACCTTCACGATGAGGCCATATAATAGCACGATCGGGCCAATTTCATTCCCATCGGCCTCGAAACGTTTTCCCGTTGTTCCGGTTATGTTTTCGCGAACGCACGGCCCCGGGCTTGACGGTTCTGCCTTCCGACGCATAATATCGGGCCATCGGAATGCCGCTCACCGGCCCGGTCCGGTCGTTCCTCCTGGACGGTAACGGCATTCCCCGCATCCGGGAGTTCGACAATGAGCAACCGCATCCTGACCCGTGCGCAAACCTTTCGCCAGTTGGAATACCCCCTGGACGTGCAGCGCATTCAGCGCCACACCAGCACCGTACTCCACAGTCATGATTTCTCAGAACTGGTTGTCGTGCTGGGCGGGCGCGGCGTTCACGTCACGCCGGCCGGGCAGTATGACATTGGCGCCGGCGACGTGTTCATCCTGCACGAAGGCCAGGATCATGGCTACCTGAACACCGAAAACCTCGAACTGGTCAACATCCTCTTCAACATGGATGAAATGAACCTGCCGCCGATGGACATCACTTCGCTCTCGGGTTATCACGTGCTCTTCACCCTGGAGCCCAAGTATCGGCGGCGCGACCGGTTCGAGAGCCGGTTGCGCCTGAGCCGCGAGAACCTACGCCTGATCGCCGGCCTGATCAACCACCTGGAAGCGGAATTCCTGCGTCACGACCCGGGCTGGCGTTTTGCGGCGATCGCCTATTTCATGCTCATCGTGGCCGACCTGAGCCGGTTCTATTCGCACGTCGAGGAGCCGGTCGTGCAGCCCCTGCTTCGGCTGGGCCGGGTCATCGGCCACCTGGAGCGCAACTACGCCGACCCGACGACGCTGGATGACCTGGCGCGGGTGGGATGCATGTCGCGCCGCACGCTGACGCGCGTTTTCAAACATGCCATGGGTTGCTCGCCGATCGAATATCTGATCCGGCTGAGGGTCAACCATGCGGCCGAGTTGCTGCTGGCCAGCGGAGGGCCGCAAGACGTCGCGAACGTCACCGAAATCGCTTTCCAGGTGGGCTTCCAGGACAGCAATTATTTCACGCGCCAGTTTCGCCGGCTGATCGGCACCAATCCGCGCGATTATAAAATCGCCATCGCTCCGGCCCGCCGCCAGGGATGATCATCCGGCTGAAGCCCCCATCCCGCCAACGCTCGATCGCGATATTTCGCCACGGCGCACCGGTCATGTGCTCCGTCAGGCATCGTTAATAAAATCCCAATGAACGCACGATGCGTGCCCGTGAAAATTTCACGAAAAATAGTCGATGCAAGTTCAAATATCGTGTGGATAATAGGGGCGCAATTATACCTGGCCGCCGGCTACCCGGCCCCACGCATCCCTCTCGCGCCGTGGCCCCTCATGCGTTGCGTCCCTCCCCTCGCGCCGACCCGATTGCCGGCCATCCGACGGGCGCCGCTGGAGGCGGTCATACGGCATCAGCCATGGAGGTGCCTTTACGGCGTCAACCATTATGTGTAATCCAATCCACCCCCCCATCCATCGCTGGTGGCGCAGGGCGTTGGCCGCGCTGCCGTTGATCCTGGCGGCCGCGCCGGCCCTGGCCAGTGAAGCGGATATCAACCTGCCTCCGCTCGATATGGTCACCTTCACGATTTTCGGGGTGACCGTCGGCGGCCTGCACCTTATGTACGGCGGCATCGTCGTCTGTTTCATCGGCCTGATTTTCGGCCTGATCCAGTATCACCAGATTAAATCGCTGCCCGTCCATGAATCCATGGGCAACGTCTCCGACACCATCTGGGAAACCTGTAAAACCTACCTCTTCCAGCAGGGCAAATTCCTCTTCATGCTGTGGTGCGTGATCGCCATTTGCATGCTGGCTTACTTCGGCTGGCTCCAGCACAAACCCGCACAGGACATCCTCTACATCCTGGTTTGCTCGGTGCTGGGCATCCTGGGCTCCTACGGCGTGGCCTGGTTCGGCATCCGGATCAACACGCGGGCCAACTCGCGCTCGGCCTTCTCGGCCCTCAAGGGCTCGCCGCTCGAGCCGATGATGATCCCGATGAAGTCGGGCATGAGCGTGGGCCTCCTGCTGGTCAGCGTCGAGTTGTTCTTCATGATCTGCATCCTGTCGTTCCTGCCGACGGCGCTCGTGGGCGCCTGCTTTATCGGCTTCGCCATCGGCGAGTCCCTCGGCGCCTCGGCCCTGCGCATCGCCGGCGGCATCTTCACCAAGATCGCCGACATCGGCTCGGACCTGATGAAGATCGTTTTCCACTTGCCCGAAGACGACCCCAAGAATCCAGGCGTCATCGCCGACTGCACGGGCGACAACGCCGGCGACAGCGTCGGCCCCACCGCCGACGGCTTCGAGACCTACGGCGTCACCGGGGTGGCCTTGATCGCCTTCCTGGCCCAGGCCCTCGGCTTCAATCCAACCGTATGCGGCCAGCTCATCATCTGGATCTTCGTCATGCGCATCCTGATGATCATCACCTCGCTGGTATCCTACTTCATCAACGAAGCCTTCACCCTGGGCAAGTATGCCGGCGTCAAGGATTTCGACGCCGAACAACCCCTGACCAACCTGGTCTGGCTGACCTCGCTCATCTCGATCGCCGTAACCTTCGTGGCCAGCTTCCTGCTGCTCACGCCGGCCACCTTCGGCGGCCTGTGGTGGGTGCTGGCGGTCATCATCAGTTGCGGTACGATCGCCGGTGCGCTCATCCCCGAGTTCACCAAGGCTTTCACCTCGACCAACTCGCGCCACGTCAAGGAAGTCGTCACCTCGGCTCGACAGGGCGGCGCCTCCCTCGACATCCTCTCGGGTTTCGTCTGCGGCAACTTCTCGGCGTTTTGGCAGGGCTTGCTGATGATAGCTCTGATGGGCATCGCTTACCGGATTTCGCAGCATCAAGCCCTCATGGCGATCATGCCGGCCGAATTTCCCTTCGCCGCGCCGATCTTCGCCTTCGGTCTGGTCGCCTTCGGTTTTCTGGGCATGGGCCCGGTGACGATCGCGGTCGACTGCTTCGGCCCGGTCTCCGACAACGCCCAATCGGTCTACGAACTTAGCCAGATCGAAAGCCACCCCAATATCGCGGACGATGTTCAGAATAAGTTCGGCTTCAAGCCCGACTTCGAAAACGCCAAGGATTTCCTGGAGAAAAACGACGGCGCGGGCAACACATTCAAGGCTACGGCCAAACCGGTGCTGATCGGCACCGCGGTGGTCGGCGCGACGACGATGGTCTTCGGCATCATCCTGCTGCTCGAACACATGTTCGGCGGGGTGGTCGAAAAACTCAGCCTCGTTCAGCCGCAGGTCATTTTCGGCCTGCTGATCGGCGGGGCGGTGATCTACTGGTTCACCGGCGCCTCGACCCAGGCGGTCGTCACCGGCGCCTATCGGGCCGTGGTTTACATCAAGGAAAATATCAAACTGGATGCCACCACCGCCTCGATCAAAGACAGTAAAGAGGTCGTGAAAATCTGCACCATCTATGCGCAAAAGGGCATGTTTAACATATTCGTGGTCCTTTTCTGCATGGCCCTGGCCTTGCCGTTCATCAATGCCTACCTGTTCATCGTCCACACGGTTCC
>JAMCWS010000174.1 GCA_023480605.1 bacterium | reverse complement strand
TGAAGGTGATCAGCCCCGAAAGATCCAACCCTTCGGCCTGATGCAGGCGGATCAGTTCGCGATAGACGTTAATGGGCGTGTGGCCGGTGGCCAGTCCCACCACCAGCGGGCGGCCCTCGGCGGCGCAGGCGCGCGTCAGGGCGGCGATGCGCCGGGCCACGGCGCGGCAGGCTTCGCGGTCATTGCGAAAAATTTTTACGGGTATACGTTCGGTTCGCATGGCGTCTCCAGCCAATCCGGCCTTACGTTGAAGCGAGTGCTTCGGCACACGCCTGTATAACGGATGACTCGGCCCTCCGTTGTGATCGTGATCGTATTCGAAATCGCGATCATGTTATCGCTCGCGATCGGCTCTCCCATCGGCCGGAAACGACATGACGCGATAAGGTTTCGCGTTTGCGTTGTTGAACCGATTCGCCGGATGGGTTCGCCGGCTCCGGCGACGCGGGCGCACACCGGGCCGGACGTGCCGCCGCCAGGCCGTGCGGGCAGCGGCCCACGGGCTCTTCATGATCCCATTTCACCAACCCAAGCCTCCATAAGATAAGCATCTTAATGAAATTCGCAATCAAAAAAGGCTTGGGCGGGAATCGCTTATGGCGTGCGTTGCCGGGCCGCCGCTTTGCGCTTGACTATGGCGTTTATTCATTCTCAACTAGGATTCCTTGGAGTCAGCGTCAGTCCACGCATTCGTTCTGACTTATCCATACCGAGCGAGAGGTGAGAACCATGTCGAATCGACCCTTGAATGTCGGCCTCATCGGCGGCGGCGGCGGCGCGTTCATCGTGCATCCCCACCAGAAGGCAATCCATTTCGACGGCACGCGCCGCGTCACCTGCGCCGCGCTTTATCCCGATCCGGACAAGGCCCTCCAAATGGCGGCCGACTGGCCGTATCCCATCAAGGGCTACCGCAGTTACGACGAAATGATCGCCGCCGAGGCCAAAAAGCCCCTCGGCGAGCGGATCGATTACGCCCTGATCGTGACGCCCAACCATCTGCATTTCGACCCGGCGATGAAATGCATCCAGGCCGGCATCTCTTCCGATCTCGAGAAGCCGGTGACGGTGAGCCTCGATCAGGCGACCCAACTCGTCCACGCCGTCAAGGCCAAGAAGATCCCCTTCGGGGTGGCGCACACCTACCTGGGCCACTGGTCGTCGCTCTTCTCGCGCTTCATCGTCCGCAGCGGCCTGCTGGGCGAGGTTCGCTGGGTCGACGCCTATTACATTCAGGGCTGGCTGGCCCAGCGCACCGAAGACCAGGGCGTGCAGCAGGCCGAGTGGCGCGTCGACCCCAAGCGCGCCGGCCTCTCCAACTGCGGTGGCGACATCGGCACCCACGCTCTCATGCAACTGCGCTTCGTCACCGGGCTGGAAGTGACCGAACTGATGGGCCACCTCGAGCGCTTCGTCGCCGGCCGCCAGCTCGACGACCATTTCACGGTGCACGTCAAGCTGAACAACGGCGGGCGGGCCTTGGTGCGCGCCTCGCAGATCGCCATCGGCCACAAGAATGACCTGGGCATCGAGGTGAACGGCACCAAGGGCACGCTCGTCTGGCGGCAGGAGGAACCAGAGCAGGTGACCATTATGCTGCCCGGCCAGCCCGACCGGGTCTACTGGCGCTCGGCGGTGGCGGCCAACGACGGTTTCCTGGGCGACGTGCCCGAGTGGCTTCTGAAAGAGCCGACCATCCCCTCGGGCCACCCCGAGGCGTTCCACGACGCCTTCGCGCGCCTGCACCGCTATTTCGAGAAGGACGTGCGCGCTTATAACGACGGCAAGCCGTTCGAGTGCGACGGCTCGAAATACGCCACGATCGAGGACGGTTGGATGGGGATCGCGTTTGTGACCGCGGCGGTCGAAAGCAACCAGAAGGAGAATGCGTGGGTGAAGATGAAGACGCTGGCGTAGGCGAGATATCTTTCGGGGGAGCGTAAAAGAAACGCTCCCCTTTCGGGGAGCGTCGGGCCGGCGAGACTATCGCCGGTGGGGCAATTCAATTGTCAGTATCGGCGGAAAGAGCTTTTCTGTCAAGGAATTTCATTAATCTTTTTTCTCGAGGCAGTATGCTGAAATTATCCCCATCTCCAACAGCCGGAACGAAAGATCCGGAACGTGTTGTTGTGTATATTGACGGTTTCAACCTTTACTACGGGCTACGTGAAAAGGGATGGAAGCACCTGTACTGGCTGAATCTGCGCGAACTTATCCTTCGACTCCAGAAGCCCAACCAATTCCTTTCGGCCGTGAAATACTTTACGACCCGCGTCAGTGCGACGCCTTCAGATCCTGACAAACCAGTGAGGCAGAAGGCCTTCTTGGAGGCGCTTGCCACTCTGCCGGACATGGAGCTCATATACGGACACTATCTGGAAAAGTCTGTCACCTGCCGCAACTGCGGATACCGATGGACAATACACGAAGAGAAAATGACAGACGTAAATATCGCAGTACAAATGCTCCAAGATGCTCAAAACGACCTTTTCGACACGGCTTTCCTGGTCTCTGCCGACAGCGATCTGTTCGGGCCCGTCCAGGCAATTCGACGCGGATACCTGACTAAACGCGTCGTGGTCGCTTTCCCCCCGGCACGACGATCAGCGCGACTCAAATCGATTGCCCATGCCCATCTTGTAATCGGCCGAGCCCAGTTGACGAAAAGCCAGTTTCCGGACCAGGTCAGGAAGTTGGATGGATTCGTACTCGAGCGACCAGAACAGTGGAAGCAACCAATCAACCTGAAAACAAATGTAAAGACGGAGGATTCCCATGCAACGCACTGACACCGACACACCGCGTGCGGCCGCGCGGCGTGCGCTCGTCCCCCACCGGACGCTGTATCTGCCGGACTCGGATTGGGCGCTGATCGTTGAGATCGCACGCGCCGAGGACCGAAGCGCCAGCGCTGTTGTGCGGCATGCGGTCCGCGAGTATGCCGCCAACCACCCAGCTGGCAAGAAGAACTGATTATGCTGACCACCAATAAGGAGAAAAAACCATGATCCGTCCCGTCACACTCTGCACCGGCCAGTGGGCCGATCTGCCGCTGGAGACCCTCGCCCCGAAGGCCAAGTCCTTCGGCTTCGACGGCTTGGAGCTGGCCTGCTGGGGCGATCACTTCGAGGTCGCCAAGGCCGACGCCGCCTACTGCAAGGCCCGCCGCGAACTGCTCGCCCGGCACGACCTCAAGGTTTTCGCCATCTCGAACCACCTCGTCGGCCAGGCCGTCTGCGACCGGATCGACGAGCGCCACAAGTCGATCCTGCCCGATTACGTCTGGGGCGACGGCGACCCCGAGGGCGTCCGCCGGCGCGCCGCCAAGGAAATGATCGCCACGGCCCGCGCCGCCAAGAAACTGGGCGTGGGCGTCGTCAACGGCTTCACCGGCAGCTCGATCTGGCACCTGCTCTACTCCTTCCCGCCGACGCCGCCGTCGATGATCGACGCCGGGTTCGCCGACTTCGGCAAGCGCTGGAAGCCGATCCTGGACGAGTTCCAGAAGCTGGGGGTGAAGTTCGCGCTGGAAGTCCACCCCACCGAGATCGCGTTCGACATCGTCTCGGCCGAGCGCGCCATCGAGGCCGTCGGCGGCCACCCCGCCTTCTGCTTCAACTACGACCCCAGCCACCTGGGCTACCAGGGGGTCGATTACGTCGAATTCATCTATCGCTTCGGCGCCCGTATCGCCCACGTGCACGTCAAGGACGCCGGTTGGTCGAAGGTGCCGCGCCTGTCGGGCGTCTTCGGCGGCCACCTGGCTTTCGGCGACCCGCGCCGGTTCTGGGAATTCAAGTCGCCCGGCCGCGGCAACATCGACTTCGACGCGATCATCCGCGCCCTGAACGACGTCGGTTACACCGGACCGCTGTCGGTCGAGTGGGAAGACATTAAAATGGAACGCGAGTTCGGCGCCGTCGAGGCCTGCCGCCTGGTCAAGCAACTCGACTTTCCCTCCTCGGCCGTGGCCTTCGACGCCGCGTTCGAGAAGAAGTGAGGGATGAGGCAGGAGGCTGGAGGCTGGAGACTCGCGGCCGAAGGCCCGTATCGTCATTCTCTGTGTCCTCTGTGTCTCTGTGGTTTATATTTTTTTAACCACGGAGGCACAGAGGACACGGAGAGTCGCCATTTAATTCATGTAGTCCGATTCCATAATAGGTGACCATGAACTCCAAAGAACGCGTTCTCGCCACCCTCTCGTATCAGCCCGCCGACCGGGTGCCGGTGGATTACATGGCCAATCCCGGCATCGACCGGCGCCTCAAGGAGCATTTCGGTCTCAAGCCCGAGGACGGCCAGGGGCTGCTGCGGGCCCTGGGTGTGGACGTCCGCCACGTCGGCGCCGCCTATGCCGGCCCGCGCCTCCACGCGGACATCCCGGAGCGCGGCGTCAAGGTCGACAACATGGGCATCCATCGCCGCTGGATCGAACACGGCAGCGGCGGCTACTGGGACTTCTGCGACTTCCCGCTGCGCGACGCCGACGAAGATACCGTCGCCCGCTGGCCGATGCCCAACCCCGACGCCTACGACTACTCGAAGGTCGCCGACCACTGCCGCCTGCTGGGCGAATACGCCGTCTGCCTCAACTGCTACGGCGACCTGATCAACGGCAACGGCATGCTGCGCGGCATGGAACAGACCCTCATGGACCTGCTGACCGACAACCCGCCCGGGCTGCTGCTGGCCGACCGCCGCTTCGCCCTCCAGACCGAGGTCGCCCGGCGCACGCTGGAGGCGGCCAAGGGCGGCATCGACATCCTCTGGCTGGGCGAGGACCTGGGCACGCAGGACCGCCCGATGATCTCGATGGACATCTTCAAGCGCCACGTCCGCCCGCGCTACCAGAAACTGGTCGACCTGGGCAAGGCTTACGGCGCCAAGGTGATGATCCACACCTGCGGCTCGTCGAGCTGGGCCTACGAGGACTTCATCGAGATGGGGATCGACGCCGTCGACACCCTCCAGCCCGAGGCCGTCAACATGTCGCCCCGGTATCTGAAGCAGACCTTCGGCGGGCGCCTTGCCTTCCACGGCTGCATCAGCACGGCCGGCCCGGTGGCGTTCGGCTCGGTGCAGGACGTGGTGGATTACTGCCGCGCCACGCTGGCGATCATGATGCCCGGCGGCGGCTATTGCTTCTCGCCCACCCACGCCCTGCAGGACAACTCGCCTA
>JAMCWS010000120.1 GCA_023480605.1 bacterium | reverse complement strand
CACCTGACTTCTCGTGATCGTGATCGAAATTGATAAACGAAACGCGATGGCGTGGGGGATGCGCCGCGTCGCTCCGGTTCGGGTTGCGTCCGCTCAGCCGTTGCCTTTGGGACCCATGGTTTCGATCAGGGGGTAAGCCAGCACTTCGACGCGGCAGGGCGCGATGCCCCGGCCGGTCAGCCCCACCTGGCGTGCGGCCGCCGGCGAGAGGTCGAGCACGCGCCCCCGCACATACGGTCCCCGGTCGTTGATCATGACCACCACCGAATCGCCGGTGTCGGTAATCGTGCAGCGGACGATGGTGCCGAAAGGCAGGGTCTTATGGGCCGCGGTATAAGCGGCGGCGCGGAATTTCTCGCCCGTCGCCAGATGCTTGTCTTCGTGGTAATACGAAACGTAACCCTCTTCGCTGGGGTAAATGAGCGACGGGCCGCGATTGGCCACCAGCGGCCATTCGGTATCGCGGATGACGACCTGCTCGGGCAGCGCGTCGCCCGGCTGGAGCAGTTGGATCTCGCCGCCGTAAGGGGGCAGCATCGTCGCGGAAAATCGGCCGTAGTCGGCCGGGCTTTCGAAGATCGTCGATCCAGGCGTGGGCACGACGCCGTAGGGCAGGCGGTGGCGCAGGACGAGGCCGCGGGACGGCTGCCCCCCGGAGCCTCCGACGCAGGCCACCACGCCGGAAACCAGGAACAATTCCATGCCAAACGAACGGAGCCGGTGAAGCAGTCGGCGGCGCGGGTTGGTCGTGGGTTTATCTGCCAGCATGGCGAATCGTTCCAATGGAAGCCTTATGATCTCAGCCTCAAATTATCCCCCGGCCGAGTGGAAATTTGCAAAAAAAAAAATTCATGCCGCCGTCGTTATTACATGATATATCATGAATATCCAATGAATATCATTGACATTTTGGCTTTCCAGTGTCTCGCAAACAGCCCGGCGCCGGCGCGCCGCGCTGCGGCCGTATGGGAGATGGCATACCCGTTCCCGATCCGCGCGGCGGCGATGACGCGTAACTTGCCGTCCTTCGCACAATCGGGCGCATTCGGATTCCGCTGGCTGGAGGTTGGGAATCATTGATACTCCGTGACCAACATACTCATGGTGCGCCCTGCGCAATTCGTCGTGGATTTTACGGTTGCGTCATCCCACAATGATCATGACTTTTTCATACGGGAGGCCAAGGCACATGCAAGGGTTCCGCCACCGCGCCGGGCAAACGCGCCGCATCGGACAAGCCGGCATCCTGATGCTTCGATATTACCTGGTCTTTTTAACCCTACTAACCATGGCCGCATTCAGCGCGGCCACGGGTGGAGCCGCTGAACCGGCGTGGAGCGACGGCACCCCTATAATTCGTTTCGACAAACAATCGCCCCCGCTCCAGCTTGTCCGGGCCGAGGACTGGACAGGCGTCCACGAGCGCCGCTGGGCCGGCCCCACGATCTGGACCAACCGCATCGAAGACTGGGTTTGCAGCGACGGCACACTCACCTGCGCCGTGACCGATCCGCTGCGCCTCACCGTCCGCTCCGCCCACCTGCTCACCTGGGAACTGGGCGCGCGACCCGAGCCGTTCCGCCTCGAAACGGTCCTGACGATGGCCGGGAGCCATGCCTTCGCCGGTTACGCCGGCTTCCTGGTGGGGGCCGGCCAGGGGCGGCTCGACTACCGGGGCGCTTCGCTGGTTCATGGCCTCCCCGGACGCGGCGGCGGCATCCTGGCCGTCGTCGAAACCCGCGGCGAGGGCGGCCTTTCGTTCCGCGACTTCGGCGTCGACGGCCGGAACGATCCGCCACTCCTCGAAGGCCAGCGGGCGCTGGCGCGCGCTCCGATCCGGCTCGATTACCACCGCATGATCGTCGAGCTCGAGGGTGCGCCCGCCGGCGACGGGCGTTATGACCTGCGCCTGTCGGTCTGGGCCGAGAATGCCGGCACGCTGCTGGGGGCGCAGGAGTTGCGCGGCGTGCCGGCCGACCGCCTGCGTGGCAACGTCGCGCTCATTTCCGCCCCCGGCCGGCTCGACGTGCACCACAATTTCGAGCGTTTCCGGGTCGGCGGCGGCCGGTTCGAATCCCACCCCGAGCGCACCTTCGGTCCCGTCGCCGGGACGCTCTATTCGGTTTCGGGCAACACACTCAAGCTCTCCGCCCAGTTCATGCATCTGGGCCAGGCCTACGGCAAGCGCGTCGCCAGGCGACTGCCGCGGCTGGCCGCCCGACTCGAGGCGCGCCCGGCTGCCGGAGCGCCGGCCGATCCCGAAGCGGGATGGACCCCCGTCGCCCGCCCCCACTCGATCCAAGCCCCCGACTACCTCGTCCTCTTCCGGGTGAACAATTGGGACGCCTCGCGCGACTGGGAGACGCGGGTCGTTTTCACGGACGAACGCGGCACGACTTACACCTACACGACCCTGGTTCGGCGCGACCCCCGTGACAAGCTGGTCGTCGTGGCCGCCGGTTTCACCGGCATGGGCGCGATGGGCCTCAACGCCGAGTCGCCGGCCCCCAAGCCGCCCGCGGGCGACGTGCTTGTGGGGCGCTGGACTCCGGCCAACGTCTGTGAAAAGCGTGTTGCGCCAGCCGGGGGGATCAAGGCCATCGATCCGGACGTGCTGTTCTTCACCGGCGACCAGGTCTACGAAATGAAGCCGACCAACCCGCCCGTCCAGAACCAGATGCCCGTCGACGACTACCTCTACAAGTGGATCCTCTGGTATTGGTCTTTCAATTCGCTGACCAGCCAGCGTCCGGCCCTCTGCCAGACCGACGACCATGATATATATCAAGGCAACCTTTGGGGCTGGGGCGGCAATTTATCACCGGAGATCATGGGCAACGACGGTTACAGCCGTTCATCTTATTTCGTGAACATGGTTCAACGGACGCAGACGGCTCACAATCCCGACGCCTTCGATCCCGGCCCGGCCGACACGGGGATTTTTCATTATTATAGTGGGTTCGCCTGGGGCGGCGTCGGGTGGGCCGTCATCGAAGACCGCAAGTTCAAGTCGCCCCCCTTCCTGGCCAATGAGTTAAAAGATCCGGCGAAACTTGAACAACTCGGGCCGCGCCAGCTCCAGTTTCTCAAGCAGTGGGGCGAGGACTGGACCGGCCAGCAGTTCAAGGTGGTCGTCAGCCAGACCCTTTACGCCTCGATACACGTCAGTCCGCAGGAAAAGGACGCGGGCGAGATCTCGGCCGACACCGACACCAACGGCTGGCCCAAACCCGCCCGCGACCGGTCGGTAGGCATGTTCCAGCGTTGCGGCGCTTACATCCTGTGCGGCGATCTGCACCTGGCCAGCCTCGCCCGCCTGGGGATCGCCCGCCCATCGGACGCCGTCTACCAGTTCTGCGTCCCGCCCATGGGAAACATTTTCTGGCGCTGGTTCTACCCCGCCGTCCCCGGCTCGGACCGCAAGCCCGGCGAGCCGGAGTACACGGGCGAATTCACCGACCCGCACGGCAATTACTTCCGCGTGCTGGCCGTGGCCAATCCCGAACGGCGCGAACTGCTCAACCAGAACCTGCGCCAGCGATTCGTGCTGCCCAAAGCCGAAGCCGTCGGCGGCAAGGGCGACCTGGTGCGCCTTTGCCAAGGGGACGGGTACGGCATCCTCCGCCTGGATAAAACCGCCCGGACGATCACCGCCGAGTGCTGGCCGCACAACGCCGACCCGGCCTCGGGAAAGGGGCAGTTCCCCGGTTGGCCGGTGACGGTGCCCTTCGACCAACTCGACGGCCGCCAGGCGACGGCCTGGCTGCCCGACCTCAAATTCGAGGGTTTCACGAATCCCGTCATCCAGATCGTCGACCAGCGCACGGGCGAAGCGATCAAGATCACGCGCGCCGGCGCTGAGAACGAGAGCTATCGGCCGGGCGTTTTCGCTGCCGATGGGATTTATACATTGCGCGTCGGCGTGCCCGAAACGAATAAAGGGTGGTGGGAGGCCAGAGACCTTAAGCCGACTGCGCATCCCGGCGCCCGGGCGCTGAAAGTCAGCTTGCCGCGGTAAACCGACCGCCACCAACGCCGGCCGATCCCGGCGGGCTCGATTTTGATCACGATCACGATCACGATAACGACAAAATCATGCCTCGGAGGGCAACCGTGAAACGACCCAACATCCTCATCTTCATGACCGATCATCAGCGCGGCGACACCGTGCTGCCCGAGCACCCGGCCATCATGCCCAACATCGAGCGTTTAGCGCGCGAGGGGGTGACCTTTTCGGAAACCTTCTGCACGATGGCGCACTGCTGTCCGGCGCGGGCTTCGTTCTTCACGGGCCTCTATCCCACGCGTCACGGAGTCTGGAACAACCTGCTCAACGGACAGCGCCTCTCGACCGGGCTCAAGCCGGGGGTGCGGTTGTTCAGCGACCACCTGACCGAGGCCGGCTACGACCTCTATTATTCGGGCAAATGGCACGTGAGCCTCGACGAACGGCCCGCCGACCGCGGCTGGCGCGAACTGGCCGTCAATTCCATCGCGGGCCAGCGCCACGAACTGACCTGGGAGCTGCTCGAAAAGGGCGCCGCCCAACCCTTGCCGGCCACGCGCCGCGACGGCGACATCGTCATGCCCGGCTACGGCGTCTACCAGCTTTACGGCCGCGTCGAGGACGCGCCCAACCACAAAACGGACGAAGACTGCGTCGAGCGCGCCTGTGCCGTCATCCGCGAGACGGCGGGTACGAACAAGCCCTGGGTCATTTACGTCGGCACCGGCATGCCCCACGCGCCCTACAAGGTGCCCGGCCGCTACCTCGACATGTATCGCCCCGAAGACGTACCCCTCCCGGCCAGCTACCGCGACACGATGGACGACAAGCCGGGTTATTATCGCAAACTGCGCCGCATGCGGTTTGACCAGTTGAGCGAGCGCGAGGCGCGTGAATCGATCCGCCACTTCTGGGCCATGTGCACTTACCTCGACGACATGTTCGGCCGCCTGCTCAAGGCCCTCGACGAGACCGGCCAGGCCGAAGACACGCTGGTCCTTTATACCTCGGACCACGGCGATTACATGGCCGAGCACGGACTGTTCGAGAAAGGGGTGCCCTCGTTCCGGGGCGCCTACCACGTGCCGGCGGTGGTGCGCTGGCCGGCCGGCATCCGCAATCCCGGCCGCCAAGTGGACGGACTGGTATCGCTGGTCGACTTCGCGCCGCCCTTCAC
>JAMCWS010000284.1 GCA_023480605.1 bacterium | reverse complement strand
ATCACGATTACGATAACGATTACGATAACGATAACGAAGATGGGGATGCACACCCGAAGAAGGTTGGAAGATACAGGAGCGACGAAGCGATGAAACTCATCCGAGCCATTATCCAGCCGCACCGCCTTGAACTGGTGCGCGACGCCCTCCAGCAGCAGGGCATCACCGGCATGACGACTTATCAATGCCAGGGATTCGGCCGCCAGCGCGGTCACATGGAGATCTATCGCGGCGCCGAATACCAGATCGCCTTCCGGCCCAAGATCACCCTGGACATTGTCGTCGAAGACGACAGCGTCGAGCGGATCCTCGAAACGATCATGGCCAGCGCCAAGTCGGGCAACATCGGCGACGGCAAGATTTTCGTCATCCCGGTCGAGGAAGCCGTCCGCATCCGCACCGGCGAACGCGACCTCAACGCGTTGTAATTCACTCGACCCCCATCCGCCGCCACAGGGGCTCCATGTCGACGACGCGGCCGCTCTTACGGGCCTTTTCGATCCCCAGGCAGGTGACGGCCGACCTGAAGCCTTCTTCGAGCGACGCCAGCGGCGGCGCGCCGTGGAGCATCGACTCGACCAGGCTGGCTCCGAGCACGTGATCGCCGCCGTAGTGGCCGCCCACGCCCTTGGTTTCATAATGGTCGGGCGCCAGGTTGTAACCGATGCGGCGTACTTCGATCCGGCCGGTTTCGACATCGCCGCGCAGCGTGCCTTCGGTGCCGCAGATATACATGCGGCGTTCGGGCATCGCCGACGAGCAGTTGGTGTGGAACGTCGCGCGCACGTTGTTGCGGAATTCCAGGATCGCCACCTGGTTGTCGACGATGTCCTTGTCGGCCGTGAAGGGATCGCGGTCGACGTGGCGCTTCGAAACCGAAAACGCCGGGCGGCCGTTGGGCGTCGAGCCGACGCGCTCGACTTGGCCACGGTTGGCAGGGACGAAAAAATCGAGTCCGGCGAAGCTGGCCACGCGGCGCGGCAGGCTGCCCACCATCCAGTGGGCCAGGTCGATGTCGTGGCAGCACTTCTCCAGCAGGTAGGGTCCCGAGTGCTTTTCGAGCCGGCGCCAGTCGCCGTGGATGTAACCGCCCAGTTCGAACGAAATGACTTCGTTGAACTCCATGCTGATGATCTGGCCGATCGCGCCCTGGTCGATGAGTTCCTTGATCTTGCGGTAGTGGGAACTGTAGCGCAGCACGAATCCGATATGGAACAGGCGGGGCGACTTTTCCCAGGCGCGCTTGATCGCTCGCAGGTCGGGCAGCGTGGTGGCCAGCGGCTTCTCGCAATAGACATCCTTGCCGGCGGCGAGCGCGGCGACGGCGTGCGCCCGGTGCAGGGCGTTCCAACTGCCGATGATGACCCAGTCGACGGCCGGGTCGCGCGCCAACTTGCGGTGGTCGTCGTGAATCCGTCCCTCGGCCTTATAATCGCGCAGGAGCGATTCGGCGCGCGCGCGGTCGGGATCGCACACGGCCACGATCCGGATTCGTTCGCCCAACTTCGGCATGTTGCCCAGGAGGGCGCGCACGCGCCCGCCGCAACCGATGATGCCAACACCCACGGGTTTCATTCTGGTCGTCCTTTCACGTATCGGTCGATCGGTCGGCACTCCGTCGCTTTTTGCGATGCGCCGCCGCCAGCGCTTCCTCCAGCAAATCTACATCTTCCTTCAGCATGCCGGGCTTTTCTTTCGCATAAAGCCCGACACAGACGGCATCGTCCTCGCGCATGTGGCGCGCGGCGAACTCGAAGGCCTCGCGAGGATCGTTGCGGCCGGCGGCCATAATTTTGTAATGAATCACGGGCTTCGACAACGTTTGGATCAGTTCGCCCATGATGCGCCGGTCTTCTTCCAGAAACCATTCCGCCGTGCCCGACACGTGTTCCGCCGCCTTGTCGCGGTGGGCGGAATTATAATAGCTGCACAAGTAATAATCCACGTCCAGGTGGCGTTCGGCCCACTCGAAAACCTGGGGGTTGTGCCCCGCGATGCCCGCCAGCATCCCCCGCTCGCGGATCGCCTCGATGACGGGCGGGATTTCCGCCAACCGGCCCTGGGCCAGCAGGAAGTCCATCACGCCACCGTGGATGTGGCACGCCTTCGCCCCCCCTGACGCGGCGCGCGTGACGCAGGCCTGGTGGCTGCCCACTTCCGGGCAGGTCTGCGCCAGCCACTCGATCCGGCCGCCTTCATCCCGGTATTCGAGCAGGAGGCGCATAATGTGGTAGTCGGTCCGGGCGACGAGGGCCGTGACCCCCAGTTCCTCGGCCTGCCGCAGCGTTTGCTTGATGCGGTCGGCCGTAAAGAAGCGTTTCATTTCCAGATCGCGAGCGGATCCCTGGTGAGAGAATCCGCTGAACGGATTGCTCCCGACGATGAAACGGCTTATTCGCAAGTTTTGGATTCGAATGCATTCCATGCCGTGCTCCTCCCATCCTAAAGGCGCCACCCCGGCGCAACGGCATCAAATCGTAATGTTTATCTCCAATGCGTCAACGCCGCCCTCCGGCCGTCTCAGCGGCCGGGATTGGCCGCCTGAAGGTCGCTCACCAGCGGGTAATCGGGCTTGGCTTTTAGAATCAATTCGTGAACGATGCGCTGGTTCTGGGGATCGTCGGCCTCCTTGAGGAGTTCGTCCAGCCGGGCGTCGAGTCGGCGGCGCAGCGCCTCGCTGGCCGGGTCGGCTGCCAGGTTGCGCATCTGGTAGGGGTCGGCCTCGTTGTCATAAAACACCCATGGCGTGCCGTCCTCGAATCGGGCATAGGTATGGGTCTTGGTGCGCATGCCGCGCCAGGCGTCCAGCCCGTTGGCGAACCAGGCGTTGCCGACCGTGGCCAGGTGCATGAGCAGGAGGGCGTCGCGCCCGCCGCCGCCCCGGCCGGTCGCCGCGTCGCTCTGGTCCAGTCCGTCGACGCGCGGGCAGGGCACGCCTGCCAGCGCCAGCACGGTCGGCATGACGTCAATGGGCGCCAGGAGGGCGTCGCTCACCGTGCCGGCCGGGATGCGGGCGGGATAGCGCGTCACGAAGGGGATCAGTATCGATTCCTCGTGCGGCCACTCTTTTTCGAACAGGCGGTGCGAGCCGACCATGTCGCCGTGGTCGGAGGTGAAGACGAAAATCGTCTCGTCGAGAATCCCCTGCTCCTCCAGCGTGCGTAACAGGTCACCGATGCAGTCGTCAAGCGCGGCGGTGGCGGCCAGATAACCGGCGAGAGCCTTGCGCAGGGCAGCGTCGCTTTCGAGGAAGTCGCGCATCAGGCGCCGCCAGTGGAGATACTTCTCGGGCAGCCGGACCCGCTGTTGCGCGAACAGGTCGTCGGCCACGGCGCGCTCGGTGGCGTTGGGGCGCAGTTGAACTCGGTCGGCCGAAAACCGGTCCATATATGATGGAGGGGCGATGTATGGGCTGTGCGGCGGCCCCCAGGATAGAAACAACGCAAACGGCCCCTGCCCGGCCTGCGCGCGGATATATTCCTGCGCCGCGCGCGTCTGCGCCACGGCGTCGTAACCCTCCCAGACGCGCACCTGGTCCGAATCGTCGGCGTAATAGCGCGACTTGAAATACTCGTGCGTGCATTCCAACACCATCCAATGCTCGAAACCCAGGCGCCGCTCCGGCGGGATGTAGGCTTCGCGGCCGCGGCCGTCGATGTGCCACTTGCCGATGTAGGCGGTGCGGTAGCCGGCGCCGCGGCAGACGTCGCCGAAACCGGTCAGACCGGGCTTCATCGGCAGGTCGTTGAAATACATGCCGTTGTGCATCGGGTAGAGTCCCGTCAGCAGCATGGCGCGGTAAGGCGAACAAACGGGATAAGTACTGATCGCGTTCGTGAAACGGACACCTTCGCGCGCCAGTCGGTCGATGTTCGGGGTCGGCGCCTGGCGGCCGCCGTAGCAGCCCACCTCCTGGGCGCGCAACTGGTCGGCGAAAACGAAAACGATATTGGGCCGCCGTCCCCCGCCCGGCGTTCCGGCCAGTTGGCAGCTCAGGTTCAGCGTGGCCAGCCCGGTTCCGGTGACCTTGATAAAATCGCGCCGTTTCATCATCGCAAATGTTTCCCCTTCTGCGGCCGTAATCCGCCGGAGCCTCGGTTGCCGATTCTTCCATTCATCAGCAAGCGGATTATAGCCGGCCGGTCGCGACTGGCAATGGTTATCTGGCCGTGACGGGCGGCGGAACCGATCCAGCCTTGCCCGGGCATTCGATTCGCATTGATTTTGTGGGTGTCTTGGTGTCCTGATGGTCATGATCCTTTGGCCGCCGGCGCCTAAAAGCCCCGATCGATCCGCCGGCGACAGGTATCGCATCGATGGCCGATCGCCTCAAAATCCTGGTCGTTTCCGACGTGTTCCCCTATCCCCTCCACGACGGGAACCGGCTGTCGATTTACCATTTCCTGCGGGTGCTGGCCCGGCGTGTGGATTACACGCTCTTGGCGTGCCGGCCCGAGGCCACGGGTAGAGATCTCGGCCCGGAAACCGAGGCCCTGACCGAGGCGTTCGAGGAAGGGCGGCGGCGACTGGCGGGGCACGGGATCGCCGTCGAGACGGCCGCGCCGCCGGTGGGCGGACGGGCGGCTCGGGCGCTGGCGTGCCTGGCTGCCGGGCGGCCGTGGGTCAACCGGTTCTTTTCGCCCACACTGGCGGCCCTCGTGGCGGAGCGCCTGGCGCGCGGGGGGTGGGACGTGGTTCAGGCCGAAAGCATCCTGGGCGCCCAGCACCTGCCGCGAGACTTCGGCCGCCGGGGCGGCGCGCCGGCCCGCCACGGTCCGCCGTCGGTCCTCATCGCGCGCGACTGCCTTTCGCTTCGCCACTGGCGGGCCTTTCGACGCGGCGGCGCGCCACGCGAACTACTCGGCTGGGCCAAGATCCGCTGGATGGAACGCGCCCTGTTCCGCCGCTTCGACCGCATCATGGCCATCGCCGAGGTCGACCGCCACGCGATGGCGCGGCTCGCCGCCGGGCGGCCAGTGGGCCTTCTCCCCAACGGGGTGGATTGCGCGGCGCTCCGCCCCGACCCCGCGCGCGAGGAACCCGACACGGTCGCTTTCACCGGCGCGATGGATTACCCCCCCAACGTCGACGCGGCGGTTTTTTTTGTCCGGCAAATCTGGCCCGCCGTCCGTCGGCGCAGGCCGGGCGCCCGCCTGCTGATCATCGGGCGCGATCCCACGGAGGCCGTCCGGCGCCTGGGCGACG
>JAMCWS010000390.1 GCA_023480605.1 bacterium | reverse complement strand
ATACTGGCCGCGCATGAAGCTAAAATAGGTGTCGCTGTCGGGCGCGCCACGCCAGTCCGGTCCCAGTCCGCCGCTCGGGGTGGCTCCCCAGCGCGCCAGGTCGGCGGGCGTGGGGTGAAACTTGACGTCGCAGTGCCGGGCGAATCCGTCCTGGCCGGGAACCAGGTCATTTTTCCCACCCCACCAGACGAAGTAGCCGGCCTCCCGCAGGATTTCGAGCAGATTCGGTTCGCCCTGTTCGTCGTGCAGCATGTAGTGCATCGTCCGGTGGCCGCGCGTGTGCGGATACCAGCCGGTCATGAAACTGCATCGCGAGGGCGTACAGACGGGATTCTGGCAATAGGCGTTGCGGAACGACACCGCGTCCTCGCGCGCCAGGCGATCCAGGTTGGGCGTTAGGGCAGCGGGATTGCCCAGGTGCCCCATAACGTCGCCCCGCCACTGGTCGGGATTGAAGATGATGATATTCGGTCGGGTCATTCCGTCTTCCCTTTCATGGCGGAATCGCCGCCGTCTGATCCCGGCCCCTTGAGCCACGCCTCCAGCCAGCCGGCGATGTAGGCGGCCTGGCGCGCGCGGATCTCTTCCTTGAAGTGGACGTGGTCGCAATAGATGTCGGGGCCCTGGCTCACGGTGAAGCGATACAGGTCGATTTCGGGCACGCCGGCTTCGGTCATGATCCGGTCGGCGGCTGCATTGTAGGCGCGCACGTCGGCGGCGTAACGGTGAAACGTCATCTCCGGCTTGTTGTGCGCCGTTTCGACGGCCGGAGTTGTCCGCACCCAGATGAGCCGCGTTCTCATCGCGCCGACCAACTCGACGACCCGGCGCAGATTGTCCTCGTACTGCTCCAGCGGCACTTGTTTCGCCCCGGTCGCCGGGTCGGTCTTGATGTCATGCAGGCCGCAATTGAGAAGCAGGACATCGACGCCGAGTCCCCCCTCGCGAGCGCCTTTCTCGATCGCTTCGAGCACGACGGCCGAATCGCCGATGTTGGATCCGCGCGGGATGTCGAGGTCGGCCAGCGCTTGCGAGGCGGCCTCGTCGTCGGGCCGCCCCAGGTCGAAGAACGCTGCCACGTCGCGCGCGAGGTAGGGCCCATACTGGACCGAAATGCTGTCGCCGATAATCATGAGTCTGGGCAGGGGCATGATGTGGCCTGAAAGTCGAATGAACGGATCTTTTTTATTCGTGATCGTGATCGTGATCGTAAACCCATAATGTTTATTCGATTACGATGACGATCACGAGCACGATAACGCGCACGCGCGCGATGATTCAGACGTATCTCTCATCCCAGATTTTCCAGTTTTCGAACGGCCTGGCGCAGTCGAGAGTTCGACGTGTGCGTGTAAATCTGCGTCGAGGCGATGCTGGCGTGGCCCATGAGCGCCTTGATTTCGATCAGGTCGACCTCGCTGGCGTGCAGGAGCGTCGCGAAAGTGTGGCGCAGCTTGTGCGGGCTGATCCCATCCTTGAAAATGCCCGCCTTGAGCGCATACTTGCGCACGATGTTCTCGACCGACCGGCCCGTCAGCCGCTTGCCGGCCTTGTTGAGGAACAGCGCCGGAGAATCGCTCAGCCAGCGCACGTTCAGGTAGCGGCTGATCGCGTCCTGAATGATCTCGTTAAGCGGTATGATGCGTTCCTTGGACCCCTTGCCGAGGACGCGCAGCGTGCGGTTGAGCAGGTCCAGGTCGCGCAGGTTGACGCCGACGATTTCCGACAGGCGCGTGCCCGTGAAGGCCAGGGTCGCGAGGATCGCGCGGTCGCGCAGGCCGGCCGGCGTGTCGGGCTCGGGCGCTTCGAGCAGTCGGGCCAGTTCCTGGTAAACGAGGTAGATGGGCAGCTTCTGGGGTTGCTTGGGGGTGCGAATCTGCGCCGCCGGCGAAACGTCGACCGCGCCGCGCGCCACCGCGAAATCGAAAAAGCCCCGGATCGACGAGATCACCCGCGCCAGCGTCGTGCTTTTGTAGGCCAACTCCACCTGTAAATGGTTCAGATACTCGCGAATCGCCTCGGCGGTGACGGCCTCCAGCGGCGGGGTCCGCCCGTGCAGGACGGTGATGAATTCCTGGAAGCGCGTCAGGTCATAAATATATGCGCCCCGGGTCCTTTCCGAAAGGTTGCGTTCCACCCGAAGGAATTGTTCGAACTGGTTGAGAAGATCGAGGTATTTTCCCGCCATCGTCCGCCATTCGCCCCCATCGCCGTCCTTCGCCGTCCTTCGCCGCCCAAAAATACCTCGACTCCCCGCCATTGGCAACGCCTTGTTCGTGTCCTTGCTTTCCCTTACCGATTCATCTTTTCCGTTGCTCCCCCCCGCTGTCCCATGGGTTCCATGATGGGTCTCGTCCGTCCCGTCCATCCGGCGCTCAGTTCCCGGCGGCGGCTTCTTTTTCCGCTCGCGCCAGGGCATCCTCGTAGAAGCGGAGCGCCTTTTTCGTGCTCTCGATCGCCCGCTGGCGATATTCCTCGGTCGTGAACCCCTCCTTGGCGATCCAGTCCAGGGCGACCTTCACCCGCCCGATCATGTATTCAGCCCCGGCCTTGTCGGCCGGCAGCTTGCCGTCCACGGTCACGTAAATCGGGCTGCTGTGGGCCGCGGTGTAGGCGTTCTCCCAGTTGTTGCGGTCGCGTTCGCTGTTGCCGCAGCGCACCGCCAACCAGCCGCTTTTCGTGAAGGTCAGGTCTTTGCTTACCGCCACTTCTTTTTGATCCGGCGGCACGGCCACTTCGTCCACCACTTGGCCATCCTGGATGATTTCGACATAGGTGATGGGCTTCTGAGTGAATACGCCGGCCTTGACCGTCACGGTGTGCGGCCCCTTGCCGCGGAACTTGAGATCCGAACCGAGGGGCTTGCCGTTGGCCGTCGCTTCGAGCATCGGTCCGTTGCTGACGAACGTCTCGCCCCGGCGCAGGGCGTCGATGAAGCCGGCGTGATCCCACGTCTTGACGTGCGCGTAGGTGCGGTTGCCGCCGCCGACCACCCGCCCCGCCGACATCTTGTCGGTGCCGCCGATCACCGGCAGCCGGCAGCCGTTGTTGAGCATGTAATACCACATGGTTCCGCTGCCCGTCAGGGGATGGCCGGGCACCTGGATGTTCTGGCGCGTCTGGTTGCCATAGTAGCGCAGGTCGGGCGTCAGCCATTCAACGCCGTCGAGTTTGCGCAGCGCCGCCGAGACCGCCGCCCCGTAACCGGGCCAATAAGTGTAATGCGCGTGGTAGGCCAGTCCGCCCTGCTCGTGCATCATGTCGTAGATTTCCCAGTTGAGCGGCTCGTGAGGGATGTAGGTCTGCTCGGGCAGTTCCTTGCCCGTGTAGCCGTTAATCGGCTGGATCGGCCGTTTCATCGCCAGCAGCGTCATGTGGCCGAGTTGCGCGTCGCGCACCTCCTGCGAAACGTAAACGATGTAACCGTCCTTGTCGATCGCGGGCTTGCCGGTGACCAATCCCCCCTTCCAGAGGGGATGGCCCGCGCCGATAAACATCAGGTTGACGTAATCGAGCGCCTCGCCTTTCATCTGGCGCCAGGCCGCCTCGGGCATCAGGTTGTGCACGTGCGTGTCGGCCGACATCCACATTTTCTCGCGCATGTTGATGCCGCGCTTGAGCGGCAACGTGCCCTCGATGGGACCGCTCTTGCCGGCAAGGTCGACCTTGATGACCGGCCGTTCGTATTCGAGCCCGCGGACGAACTCGAACGTGTAGCCGTCCATGGCCGGTAGTTCCACCGTGAACGTTCCGTCCTCAATGAAAGCCCAGTTTTTGCCCCGGTTGATGACGTCGGGTTCGAAGCGGATCCCCTGGTTGTTCTGTTTGGGATCGTCGATCGCCAGGTGTCCCTCGGGCGGGAAATACACCCCCTCGGCGTTTTCGATGTGGACACGGAAGGCCAGCGGCTCGCTCGTGACGGCGTCGACGATATGACCGATGATCTTGACGCGCGGCACCCCGGGGTATTCGGGAATTATCTTCAGTTGGGGTTGGGCGTTGCGTGTCCGGGCGCCGCGCGGCCGGCCGGCCTGGGCCAGCACCAGCGGCTCGGGCGCGTCGCCGGGGCTCCACTCGTCGAGGACGATCACCGGCACGCCCAGCGCCGAATAATCGTGCGCCCGCGCTCCGGGCGCCGCCGTCAGCCACGCGCCAATCGTAACCAGGAAAAATCGGAATAACCGGTGTAATCGAGCTCCGTTCATGGCTCATCCTTTCCCGCCCCGCAAGTGATGTTAAAGCTACGTTACCCGCTATAACGACGCTCGGAAGGCTCCATTACGGGCAACGATGCGTTTTGTTGCGCGCGAAGGCCGTCAATACTTCAGCGCCAGCACGGCAAACGGCGCGATCTCCACCTCGCCGCGCAACTTGCGGCCGGTCAGCAGATCGGTGGCCTCGCGATCCAGCTTGAGCCGCGCGGGCTTGTTTTCCAGTTCGACCACCACCACCCCGGCCGGCCGGCCGTCCGTCCCCTCGCGCGGCGCGACCATCAGGTTGGCCGAAGCGTCGGCCGCCGGCGCCACTCCGGCTTGGCCGGACAGTTCGAGCACCAGCTTTTGCCAGATCTCCGGCGGAGGCATCGTCCCCAGCACGACGATCTGGCCTTTGCCCATGCGCCGGCGCACCGCCGCGGCCAGCCCTTCCATCGGCCCGTCGGTGTAAACGGCCAGCGCCTCGGCCGCGCGCGGCTCGAAGGCGTCGTACCACTGCCAGCCGGTGCTCTCGACGCCCGCCAGCGCGCCCACCGACCAGCGCAGGTGGAATTCGATCGGTTCGCTCGGCACGGTGAACCGGCACCACGCGCCTGTCCATTCTTCGAGCGATCCGAAGGGGGCGTGGGTGAATTTGGCGCCGTCCGTCGTGCGGATGTCGCTCTGCGGGCCGGTGATCCACGTGCCGCCGGCCTCGATCCAGGCCTTCACGCGCCCGCGCAGCCCTTCCTCGTCGAGGGCCGCCTCGTAAGGGCTGAGCACCACTCGGTAAGGGGAAAGGTCGGCGACCGGATGGATCACATCGGGCCGCAACTGCGCCTGGATAAGGGGATGGTAGATCCGCCGGATCATCGTCTCCTGGTATTGGAAGCCCGCGATCATGGGTTGATTTTTGCGGATGAAATGCGTCTGGTGCGAGAAGTGCAACGCCAGGCCCGACCGCGCCGGGCGGGTGGCGTTCAGGAACTCGGCCGCCGCGCCGTAGCCGCGGGCGGTCTCCTGCCGATCGCGC
>JAMCWS010000056.1 GCA_023480605.1 bacterium | reverse complement strand
AAACGGGTCTGGATGTTGTTTGGTGAGCGCCACGCGCCCCTGCGCGAGGAACGAATCGACGATTTACGCGATGCCGCCGTCGAAATGACATGGAAGCGCGGCTTATTACGAAGCGGCGAATATACACGGGAGGATCGAGGTATGGGCACGGAGATGGGTCGTCGGACATTCGTCAAGGGATCGATTCTGGCCGGCCTGAGCCTGGCCGCGGGTCGCGGTCAGGCCGCGGAAACCGCCACGTCGCCGGCGAAACCCGCAACGCCGGCCGCCGGGCAAACCTTGCCGATGGGAAAAATCGGGGATCTACAGATCAGCCGGATGCTGCTGGGCGGGAACCTTCTAACGCATTTCACCCACAGCCGCGACCTGAAGTATGTTTACGCCTTGTGCCAGCATTACAACACCGAAGAGAAAATCATCGAGACGCTGCAAACCGCCGAGGATAACGGCATCAACGCGCTGGTGATTCACACCGTCCCCTCGGCGCTGGCCATCATGCGCAAGCATCGTCAGCGCGGCGGCAAGATGAAATGGATCATCTGTCCCACCGCCCGAATGGTCGAGGGACTGCAAGAGTTTACCGAGATGATGCGGCAACTGGTTGACGACGGCACCGAGTCCGTTTACGTCTGGGGGGTGACGGCCGACCGATTGGCCGCCACTGGAAAGGTCGGGCTCATCAAGGAAGCCGTCGAAATAATTAAAACCGCCGGGGTGCCGGCCGGAGTGGGCGCGCACGACCTGGCCGTGGTGGAGGAATGCGAGAAGGCCGGCGTGGCCAACGACTACTACATCAAGACATTCCACCACCACAATTACCCGACCGCGCCGCGTCCGGACGAGATCAAGGGAGCTTATAGCGAGATTCCGGGATACTGGTGCAAGGATCCGAAACGGACGATCGAGGTGATGAAGGCCGTCAAGAAGCCGTGGATCGCGTTTAAGGTGATGGCGGCGGGGGCGATCCCGCCGGCCGACGCCTTCAAATATGTATTCGAGAACGGAGCGGACTTCGCATTGTCGGGGATGTTCGATTACGAAATCGCGACCGACGTCCGGATTATGAACCAGATCCTGGCGGCCAAACCCAGGCGGGAGCGGCCGTGGATGGCGTGAGCGAATTCAGGCTGGGGGAGTAGACCGGCGCGGCTTGAACCGGCTGATTGTCCGCTTCGTGATCATGCCGCGCGCGCGTGACACCCGATCCAGTCCGAATTCGATTCCGATCACGAATACTCGAAAGAAGGGATGCGGCCATGATCGAGCTGGGAATGCACACCGACAACTGGCGCTGCCTGAGCCTGGGTTTTACGGCCGCCGTTCAGAAGACGCTTGACGAAGGACTGCGCCACATCGAGTTCGGCGCAATCCACGGCCAGTATTTCGTCCACGCGCTGGGCTACGACCCCAGCGTCTCGCTCCAGTCCAATCCGCGCGCGCTGCGGCGCTGGCTGGAGGCGCGCGATATCGTGGTCTCGCAGATCGACGGGGCCTTTCCGCTGATGGGGCCGCAAGGCTCGGCTTTGGGCGTGCAATACGTCCAGCAGACGATTCGGTTCGCGGCCGAGTTGAATTGCCCCATGGTCGACACCACCGATGGCGCGGCGGAGATCCCCGGTCTGACGGTGGACGAAGTTTTCAGGATCACCTGCGACAATTACAGGCAGGTCCTGGAGTGGGCCGAGGATTACCGGGTGATCGTCAACGTCGAGCCGCACGGCCCCTATACCAATAATCCCGAGTTCATGGTGCGGTTGCTCAAGCATTTCGACTCCGAATTTTTACGATGCAATTTCGACACCGGCAATGCCTTCATCGCCGGTCACGACCCGGCGCAATACCTGAAGACGCTGCGGCCGTGGGTCTCGCACCTGCACATCAAGGACGTCAGCCCCGAACTGGCGGCGGCCTTGCGCGGCGAAGAGACCGGGATCGGCAGTTCCGTGGTGCCGGTGGGCGGCGGCGTCAACGCCGAAAATATCAGGCAAGTCTTCCGCGAATTGCACGCGGGAAAGTGGGACGGCGTGGCCTCGATCGAAACGTTCGGTTCCGACGAGAACATCCGCGCCAGCGTGGCTTTCTGCCGTGCATCGCTGGCCGAACTGAAGGATTGAACCAAGGGGCGGTATTCCGCATACAGTAGGCCTGAATCTTGAAGGAGATCTCGAAGATAAAAGCATCGGCGAGATCCGATGCGCAATGATTTGCCCCGATTCACGACGATACCCTGGTGAGCAATCCGTATTCGACACGAGGAGGATGACCTGATGCTGCCACGTCTTGCCTTGCATTTCGTCCTGACGCTCTTGTTGGCCGTGTCGGTTGGCGCCGCATCGGCCGCGGACAAACCGATCTCAGCGCCCGGAATCGGCAATCCGTTTTTCGCCCTCTGCATGGATACGCACGACGCGAAAAAGCGAACCCTCGAAGAGCAGGCCGCGCTGCTCAAGGAACTCGGCTATGACGGCTGCGGGCACCTCTGGCTGGACCAGCTCCCCGAACGTCTCAAGACGCTCGACGCCGCCGGGCTGCGCCTTTTCCAGGTTTACCTGCGCGTCAATATCAAACCCGACGCCACGCCCGCTTACGATCCGCGCCTGAAGGAACTCCTGCCGCTGCTCAAGGGCCGCGACACGCAACTGGCGCTGCTGATCGGCGGCGGCAAGCCCTCCGACCCCGCCGGCGACCCGCGCGCCGTGGAACTGGTCGGCGAGATCGCCGGCCTGGCGGCCGATCTGGCGCCCGGCGTGCGCGTCGCGCTCTATCCCCACGTGGGCGACTGGCTCCAGGGGGTCGATGACGCAATCCGCATCGCCGAAAAAGTGAACCGTCCCAACGTGGGCGCGATGTTCAACCTGAGCCACGCTCTGAAAGTCCACGACGAAAATGACATCCCGGACCTGCTGGCCAGGGCGCGCCCCCGCCTGTTCGCCGTCACGATTAACGGCTCCGACCGCGGCGCCCAGATCCGCGCCGGCCGGGGCCAGTGGATCACCTCGCTCGACGGGGGCTCCTTCGATACGGCCGCCCTGCTGCGCACGTTGCGCGATCTTGCCTACACCGGGCCGATCGGGCTGCAATGCTTCGGCATCCCCGGTGATGCGCGTGAGCACCTGGCGCGCTCGATCCAAGCCTGGCGACGCGTGAGCGCCGAGCTTTACTCCGACGAGGCCGGTTTCAAGCCGATCTTCAACGGCAAAGACATGACCGGCTGGGCCGGCGACGCCGAGTGGTGGGGCGTGAAAGACGGCTGCCTGACGGCCCAAAGCACCCCCGAGCACCCATGCAAAAATCAGAGCTACCTGATGTATCGCGGCGGCGAGCCGGCCGACTTCGACCTGCGCGCGCAGTGGCGCCTCCTAGGGGGCAACTCCGGCATCCAGATCCGCAGCCGCGAGCTGCCGGGCTGGGACACCCGCGGCTATCAGGCCGATATGGACGACGCGGGAGTCTGGACCGGCGCGCTCTTCGAACACATGCGCGCCAAGATCGCCATGCGCGGCGAACAGACCTGGTTCGCCCCGAACGGCGCCAAAACCATCGCCTCGATCGGCGACGCCGCCGAACTCAAAAAAAGCATCCGCGCCCGCGACTGGAACGAATACCGCATCGTCGCTTGCGGCAACGAGATCACGCTCTACCTCAACGGCGTCATGATGTCGCGCACCGTCGACGACCAGCGCGGTCTGGCCGCCCGCAAGGGAATCATCGCCCTGCAGAACCACCCCGGTCCGCCGATGAAGGTCGAGTTTAAAAACATCCGGCTCAAGGAGTTCCCACCCCTGCCGTATTGAGCCGCCGAGTCGTGGACCGGCTCGATCATACGGATCAACGACGAATTCCAATCGAGGTGGATCTCCCTCCCGGCAGGTCTTGCATCTTCCGTCCGGCCGTTTATACTGGCCCGAACCGATCCGGCCGCGCTGTCCCACGGCCGTCGACGTCATGAATACGAAGGATGCGCCCGCCCCATGCCCGACGCGAAACCCATTCTCCACCTGGTCTGCAATTCCCACATCGATCCCGTGTGGATCTGGGATTGGCAGGACGGCTGCCTCGACGCCCTCTCGACCTTCCGTCACGCCATTGATTTTCTACGCGAGTATCCTGAACTGATCTTCAACCACAACGAGGCGCTGCTCTATGAATGGGTCGAGCGCCACGATCCCGAGCTGTTCGCCGCCATCGCCGAACTGGTCAAGGCCGGCCGCTGGAACATCACCGGCGGCTGGTATCTGCAACCCGATTGCTCGATGCCCGAGGGCGAGACGTTCGTGCGGCTGGCGCTTTACGGCCGCCGTTATTTCCAGGAAAAATTCGGCGTCGCGCCCACCGTGTCGTATAACTTCGACGCCTTCACCGGCCACAACGGCGCCCTGCCGCAGATCCTGCGCCGCGCCGGTTTCGAGTTTTACATTCACTGCCGCCCCGGCTCGGTGCACGTCGCCCTGCCCGCCTTTTTCTATCGCTGGCGCGGCATTGACGGCAGCGAGGTCTATGCCTACCGTCCACCCAACGAAATCTATTGCACCGACATCGGCAGGGCCGAGGTGCGTCTGATGACGTTTCTTGAAAAATGCGCCGGCGCGCCCGGTGACCAGATGTTCCTGTGGGGCGTCGGCGACCACGGCGGCGGCCCCACCCGCGTCGATTTGGAGATGTTTCGCCGCCACATCGAAGCTGACGACCTGCCTTACACACTGCGCCACAGCACGCCCGAGGCCTTCCTGGCCGCGATGAAGCGCCAGAACCCCGCTCCGCCCGTCTACGAGGGCGACACCCACCAGGGCGCGATGGCCAGCCTCACCTCCGACGCCGGCACCAAGCGTCGCCACCGCCGCCTCGATTCGCTGCTCCACAAGGCCGAGCGCTACGGCGCCTTGGCCGCTGTCCGCGCCGGCGCCGAGCCACCCGCCGCTTCCCTGGCCGAGGCTTGGCGCAGCCATATGCTCCAGACCTTCCACGACGTCCTGACCGGCACGTCGATCGTGCCCGGCATCGAGTCGGTGGCCCTGCTGGCCAACGGCGGCATGGCCGATGCGAGCAAGTCGATCCTGGCCAGCCAGATCGCCCTAACCCGCGACGAGCCCCTGGACGGCGACGCCCTGCCGCTTTTTGTTTTCAACCCCCACCCCTGGCCGGTAATGGCCCCGGTCGTCACCGAGTTTCAATTGGGCTGGCGGCCGGCCTCGCTCGACCGCGCCAAACCGCTCGTCAACGTGCGTCTCCAGA
>JAMCWS010000277.1 GCA_023480605.1 bacterium | reverse complement strand
GTACAAAGTCACTGACGCTGTTGGCGAACGTGGTCGCCCCGGCCACGGACAGCGAGCCGAGTGGCTCCGTGCCACCCACCGCGGCGTCAAAGATCACATTGCCGTTATAGCTGTAGCCGCCCTCGCTGGCGATGGCAAGCGTCGAACCCGCATCGCTGCCGACGCCGGTGAGGTTGCTGTCCACCGTGGAGTCAAAGGTGACCGTAGTGGCGGTCAGCATGATGTTGACCTGGCTGGTGCCGGCGCCCAGGGTCACGGCGTGGGGCGCGGCGTCGCCGGGCTGGCCGCCGACATCGGGTCTCGGGTAGACCTTCGGCTCGGGTTGGATGTAAGTGGTGTAAAAAACCGGCGCCTCGCCGCCGGGGCGGCCGTCCACCAGCACCTCGACCGTGCCGCCGCCGGGCGCCGCGCGGCCCAGCAGGTCGATCCGGTTTCCCGTGAACCGGACCTTGATTCGCGCGCCGGCCTGCGCGGTATGGATTGCGCCGCCGCGGGTCGTCCAGTCGCCGGCGAGGGTCACTTGTTCGGTGGCCGTCGCGGCCGGCGGCGCGACCGGGATGCGGCGCTCGACCGCCTCGGGCGCGTAGGTGAATTCGCCCGGGTTGGTGATGTGGCGGGCGATGCTGTCCCACACCCGGATGCGGCCGTGCTGGTTCTGATGGACGTGATCCCAGAGAAGGTCATCGGGCGTGAGGCCGGTGTGTTTGAGGTAGTCGGCGATGTCGCGCCGGTGCTCGACGAACTCGGCGTGATGCTTGCGGCAGATCTCGCGCGCCTTTTCCCAGTCCACAAACCCCTTTTCGATCAGCTCGGGCGTGATGTCGGTGTCCTTGACCCCGAAATGGATGCTGGGCACGATGATGTCGGCCGTGGTGCGGCGGCGGATTTCGGTCAGCAGCGCGTCGAGTCCCTCGAGCGTGCCCGGCGTGTAGGTGAAAATCAGGTCGGGCTGGTCGGCGGCGACGAACTGTTTTACCCAGCCGTAATCGAATTGCCAGGGCGTCCCCGCCCCGTCGTGGCGGCGGTAGAGAAGTTCGGGCGCCTTGGGGAAGTGCTCGCGGATCGTCTGCATGAGGCCGTAGCCGTTGTCCATCGCGGCCGTCCAGCTCGAACCGATCGCCCAGATGACGAACGGCTTGCCGGGGATGCCGGCGCGCCCTTCCCATTTGGCCACCGAAAGGGCCAGGTTTTGCCCGTCGCCGGGGCGGGGCGCCGTGTCGTAAGGGGGCAGGAGTTTATGCTCGGCGGCGTAAGCCGCGCCCATTTCGGCGACGGTCGCCGTGCGCAGTTGGATGTCGTCGATGCCGATGAACTGGTCCTTGGGGCGTTCCTGGCGCGGGCTGACGTGAAAGCGGATGGAGTTGCACTGGGCCGGCATCCAGAAATAGAGGCCGACCCGCTTCCACTGATCGCCGGTCGACGGGATGGCTGGGTAAATGGCGGCGAAGGTGCGGAACTTTTCGTCGGAACCGAACGTGACGGCCGCCCAGTTGTCGCTGGGATTCCTCAGCCGGAACGAAACGAAGTAGGGCCGCCCGCCCCGCGCCTTCACTTCGGGCGCGCGAACGGCGTTGCCTTTGTCCGCCCCGATCCGGCAGTAGGCCTTGCCCCGCGGCCCACCCACTCCGCCCGGCGTGTCCGGCGCGGCGACAATCGAACCGCCCGAAATTTCCCACCCCGGCGGATTATGTCCCGTGATTTCGAAGTCGCCCCCCGGCAAGGCCAGCGGTTCGGTGCCGGCCGGCGCCGGGAAGGGTTTGTCGGAGATGGGGCACAGGCCGCCCCGTTCGAGGCCGTCGGCCGGCGCGGCACTCATGGCGGCCAGAACCGGCAGCGCCAGGCCCAGGGTCACCAGGCAGATATTCATGGCACAAAAACCTCCCTTTTGTTGGCGGCATCAGTCTGGCCATGAAATCAAAAGGCCACCCCAGGATGCAACGCCATAATGGCCGCCATTCGTTTCTCGGGTGCATCCCTGAATTCCTTCTCAGGTCAGATCCTCTGTTCCCAAAATCGGGCCGACATTCCAATCGTTGAACTCAGTCCCGGAGGGACGGTTGCCTTTAACCCGCCATGGCAATGGCGGGATGGATGGCCGCTTCCCCCAAAAAGTCCCGTCAGGGACGGATGATGGGAGCGAAATCACCTCACCATTCGTCCCGGATCGGACTCCGGATCATTCATCGATCGGTTTCCCGCCACGGACGTGGCGGGCTGAAGGCTTCCGTCCCTGGCGGGACTCCCACCTCCCCGCCCCATTGACCGGGGAATTCAAGGATGCACCCGACTTCCGGAGGGCGGGTAGGCCGGTTTTTCCTTCCGCCCGCCACTCAACCTCCTTACAATATGCACGCGCTGCGCGAGCCGCGCCTGACGCGAAACGGCCAGACCCCGCGCCGCGCCGGCCGTGATCGTCCGCACGCGTCACGCCACGATTCACCCGGACCGACCGATGGCCAAAAAACCCCATTTTCGCCTCGTTCCCTACCGGTTGCTGCCCTGGATCGACTGGCCGTTGATCGTCGTAACCCTAACGATGTTCGCCTTCGGAATCGTGACGCTGTGGGGCGCCACCTCCGACGGCCAGGGGCCGGGGCGTCTGGCCGGCTATGCCCTGCGCCAGTGCATCTGGGGCGCGGCGGGCGTGGGCCTGATGGTCGCGCTGACCGTTTTCGACTACCGCCGCCTGCAAGGGATCGTCTGGCCGCTTTACGGCGTGCTGCTGGTGCTGCTGGCCGGCCTGCTGTTCAAGGCCGAATCGATCAAGGGGGCGCAGTCGTGGTATGACCTGGGATTCTTCCGATTCCAGCCCTCCGAGCCGGGCAAGATCATCCTGGCCCTCGTTCTGGCGCGCCATTTGGCGCCGCGCGCGGCCGAATTCCGCGGCCTGCGCCACACGCTGGCGCCCTTGGCCATCGTCGGCGCGCCGCTGCTCCTCATCCTCAAGCAGCCCGACCTGGGGACGGCCGTCGTGCTGGTGCCCATGGCCGGGGCGATGTTCTGGGTCGCCGGCTTGCGCAAGTGGGTCGTCATCCTGTTCGTGGCGCTGGGATGCGTGCTGGCCGTGGCGGCATATCCCCATCTCAAGCCGCATCAGAAAAACCGCATCATATCCTTCCTGAATCCCGAAGCCGACCCACGGGGCAAAGGTTATAACATCATCCAGGCGCAGACGGCCCTGGGTTCGGGGCGGATGTTCGGCAAAGGCTGGGGGCGGGGCACGCAGACCACCTTCCGCTACCTGCCCGAGTATCACACCGACTTCATTTATCCTACCGTCGGCGAACAGTTCGGGCTGGCCGGCTGCGTCGTCGTGCTCGTGCTGCTGGCTTTTTTCATCGGGCGGATGGTGCACCTGGCCAACGTCACGCAGGACGTCTTCGGGCTGCTACTGGTCACTGGTCTGGCGACGATGCTGGCCACCCACACGATCCTCAACATCGGCATGACGGTGGGGCTGCTGCCGGTGACCGGCCTGCCGCTGCCCTTTTTTTCCTATGGCGGTTCGTTCATGCTGACCTGCATGGTCTCGGTCGGCCTGACGCTTTCGGTCGGCGCGCGGCGGGGGCTGTGAGCGTGATTCCGCGAATCGATGGATCCAACCGGAATGCAAAGAGCCGGCACGGAAGCCGGCGCTCCGAGATGGATTCGGCGACGGCGTCCTTATTGGCCGAGCGATTCGAGCCACTGGACCGGATCGGCCGGGGCGTCGCCGTCATCGCCGGCCGGGAGGTCGGGCGGCGCGGGCGGGCAGAGATTTTCGACGAATTCGTATTCGCCGGTGCGGCCGCTGAACAACCAGGCATCTTCGCGCTTGAGTTCGCGCCAAACCAGCGAAACGGCCGGCGCCGCGCCCTCGGCCTCGGGCCGCTCGATGACCAGGCTGGGGAAGGCGGGGCACTTCTTGAGGTTGCCCTGGAACGCCTGGGCCCAGAGGTCGGCCTGGAGCGCGGCGCTCAGGCCGGGGGCCAGCGGCAGGCGCGCCGCCAGCGATTCCCCCTGTTCGGGAAAGCCGCGATAGGCCGCCAGTGTTTCGCGAATCTTTTCTTCAAACCAGCGGCGCAGGCCGGCCGGATTGTCGGGTCCGATCGCCTGCATCCACGCCGCCACGTCGAGCGTCCCCTCGCCGGCGGCCCCGTCGGCCTCGGGGCATGGGTCGGCCGGGGCGGGCGCCGTGCGCTGGAGGTAGGAGTATAGGTCCTCTATATTGTCGATGGCGGCGAGGCGGCGTTGCTGGTCTTCGAGCGATTCCCAGACGGGCGTGAGCGCCTCGACGGCGCCGCGCACGCCGCGCCCGACGAGTTCGCCCCGCCCGAAGCAGGCGAACAGCGTGAAGGGAAACTTACGCAGTCCGCCTTCGTCGGTGCTGGGGCGTAACGCGGCCGCCACGGCCCACTTGCCCCCGGGCAGCAGCAGCAGGGCGCGGGCCGGGCCGGCGGGGACGATACCCTTGCCGCCGAACTCCTCCCAGGTCATGCCGAATGCCTCGTCAAGCCAGCGTTTCATTTCGGCCGCGGCGCCGGCATGGCATTCCCACATGATGTAATCCTTGTAAATGGGGAGTTTGCCGTAGGCCGAAAGCACGAAGCTTTCGATCCGGCCACCGCCACGCGAGAGAAACCTGTCCTTAAAACTCTGCACGAATTTCATGGCGTTGGTCCTTTGTCGGTTTCAACACGATACGGGCAGATTACGTTCATGTTAGACCGGTTGTGTACCTGCACAGGGCGACCACGAAAACGCCGCGCGTTCAGTCAAATGCGAAACGGAAAGGGCGAAATACAAAACGCACGAACATGCTTCATTTAAGAAACCGCGTTTTGCGCTTATGTTTACAATCAGTCTCCTTTCACTTCGTCCAGCGCGTCACGTCGGCCCAGTCGGGCAGGCTGGGCATCGGCTGGTCGAGCACGAAGACGAAGTTGACCTTGTATTGCAACTGTCCGCCCTCGGGCGTGATGCCGAACTTGACGGGCCAGCGCCGCCGCTCGGCCTCGGGACCGGCGCTTTGGGTGATGATATAAGCCAGCACCGAGAAGTCGCCGCCGACGCGCAGTTCGCCCGTGTTGGGCCGGTCGCCGCGTTCGAGCGAGGAACGGAAAATGAATGTGTTCTCGCCGTAGTCGCCCGGAGTCCAGGCGAACGTGCCGGCCGAGCCGGGCACTTGCGAGCGCCAGCGCGCCTGTTCAGGCTGGGTCGAGGCCGTCGGGATCATCAGGTCGATCCGCTCGCTGATCTCGCGC
>JAMCWS010000038.1 GCA_023480605.1 bacterium | reverse complement strand
TAATCGAATAAATATATTTTAATCAATATCCTTACCATATACGTTCCATGCGCATTCTGATCGCCACGAACATGTATCCTCACCCCGAGCGCCCCTGGTTCGGCAGCTTCGTGGCCGATCAGGCCGACTCGTTGCGCGCGCTGGGGATTGAGGTCGACGTGGCCAGCCACCTGGGCGTCCTTTCGCGCTGGAATTACGCTCGCGGTTTGGCCGATCTTACGCGGCGACTGCGCCGCGGCGATTACGACCTCATTCACAGCCACCACCCTTACTCGACGCTCCTGGCCTGGGCGGCACGGGGTCTTGCCGGGCGGGGACGCGCCGGCCGCCGCCCGCCCCTCATTCAGACTTTTCACGATTCGGAAATTTTCCACCGTGGCACGCGCGCATTCGGCCAGGACCCTCTACGCCGCCTTAAATACTCGCTGCGGCTCAAGGCTTGGGCGCTGGCGCGCTGCGATTTTATCATTCCCGTTCACCCCGCCATGATCGCGCGCGTCTTCGGTCGCGATCAAATCGCCATCCCTTGGCGGATTATCCCGATGGGAGTCGACATGGAACGCTTCGCGCCGGGCGATCGCCGCGCCGCCCGCCGCGCCATGGGCTGGCCCGAGGAAGGGGCCGTCGTGTTCTACCCCTGCGACCCCCGCAAGCCCGAAAAGCGCGCCGACCTGGCCGAAGAGGGATTCCGGCGTTTCGTCGCGGGCGAGACCGGCGCACCGCCGCCGCCGGGCGTCGCCCGGCTCGTCGTGGGCGGCGCCATTCCCCACGATCGCATGCCCGAGGCGATGCGGGCCGCCGATGTGATCCTCACGCCGACCGACTACGAGGCCAGTCCCGTCGCCGTGCGCGAGGCTCTCGCCACCGGGCGGCCGGTGGTCTCGACCGACGTGGGCGACGTCAAGGAGCGCTTCGGCGACCTGCCGGGGGTATTCATTTGCGACTGGACGGCCGATGACGTCGCCCGGCAACTGGCCCGCGCTATCGCCGCCGGCGCCTGCCCGGGCGGCCGCGAGCGGCTCCGCGCCCAGGAACTCGGCCTGGACCAGGTCGCCCGCCGTGTGCTGGCCGTCTACGAGGATGTTCTGACCCAACCGACCCGCGAATGCCCCTGATCGGTCTCGCGACCGCGCATCTTTTCGTGGAAGGTTTGGGTAGTCAGGACGCCCTCTCCTGCTCGCGCTCGTGGCCGATATCGTAATCTCGATCGCAATCGCCCGGTCACGATAACGCACATGCACGCGAGCATGTCATAGGTCTCTTGACTGTCCAAGCTTCCCGGCATTTCGCCGAAGGCGCTCGCGCCGGGAGGTTTCCGTCGGGGGCTTTTGGCTTGAGGCGTCCCGGCAATCCTGATAAGTGTATAGATGAATATACGCAGGGACGGATCAAGCGGAGGACCGCTAACGCGCCCCCGCCCGTGAATTCCACGCGAGAGAGTGTTCATCCATGGCAATCACAGGTGCCGAGATCATCGTCGACGCCCTTGTCAGGGAAGGAGTCCAGGTCGTCTTCGGCTATCCGGGCGGCTGCGTGCTCGACATCTTCGACCGCATCAACCACGTCCCGGGCCTGCGGTTCGTGCTGGTCCGCCACGAGCAGGGCGCCGGCCACATGGCCGACGGCTACGCCCGCGCGACCGGCCGGCCCGGCGTCGCCCTGGTGACCAGCGGCCCGGGGGCGACCAACCTCGTCACCGCCCTGGCCACCGCTTACATGGACTCGGTGCCGATCGTCGCCCTCACCGGCCAGGTGCCCACGGCCGCCATTGGATCGGATGCCTTCCAGGAAGCGGACATCGTCGGCATTACGCGCCCCTGCACGAAGCACAATTTCCTGGTCAAGGACGTCGCCGACCTGGCGCGCACGATCAAGGAGGCCTTCTACATCGCCACCAGCGGCCGGCCGGGGCCCGTCGTGATCGACCTGCCCAAAGATGTGCAAAAGGCCAAACTCGAAAACTACGTTTATCCCGAGCAGGTCCGGATCCGCTCGTATCACCCCGTCATCCATCCCGACGCAGGCCAAATCCGCCGCGCCGCCGAGGCGATCGCCCGCGCCAGCCGCCCGCTGCTTTACGTCGGCGGGGGCGCCGTCGAGTGCCAGAGCCAATTGGTCGCGCTTTCCGAACGCTGCGACATCCCCTGCACCACGACCCTGCTCGGCATGGGCATCTTCCCCGGCGATCACGCCAATTCGGTCCACATGCTCGGCATGCACGGCACGCAATACGCCAACTACGCGATGCACCACACCGACCTGATCATCGCGGTGGGCACGCGCTTCGACGACCGCGTCACCGGCAAACTCGAGGAGTTCGCCCCCCGGCGCGAACACATCATCCACATCGACGTCGACCCGGCCTCGATCTCCAAATGCATTCCCGTCTCGATCCCGATCGTCGGCGACTGCCGTCAGGTGCTCGACCGGCTGCTGCCACTCGTCGAACCTAAAAAGCATCACGAGTGGATCGAGCAGGTGCGCCGCTGGAAAGCCGATTACCCGCTGCGCTACCCCGACGACGACAAGTTGCGCCCCCAACACGTCATCCGCGAACTCTACCGCGCCACCGGCGGCGAGGCGATCGTCGCCACCGAGGTCGGCCAGCACCAGATGTGGGCCGCCCATTTCTGGCAATACGTCCGGCCGCGCACCTTCCTCAGCTCGGGCGGCCTGGGCACGATGGGCTACGGCTTCCCGGCCGCCCTCGGCGCGCAAGTGGCCTTCCCCGACCGCCTGGTCCTCGACATTGCCGGCGACGGCTCGATCCAGATGAACATCCAGGAACTGGCCACGGCCGTCACGGAAAAGCTGCCCGTCAAGATCTGCATCATCAACAATCGCTACCTGGGCATGGTGCGCCAGTGGCAACAGCTCTTTTACAAGGAAAATTATTCGGGCACGTTCCTAGGCACGCCCGACGGCCGAGCCGCCGGCGCCTCGCTCTACATCCCCGACTTCGTCAAGCTGGCCGAAGCTTACGGGGCGGCCGGCATCCGCGTCGCCCGCAAGGCCGACGTGGCCCCCGCCATCAAAGAGGCCATCGCCAACGGACGGACGACCATCCTGGAAGTCATGGTCGAGGAGAAGGAGAATGTCTGGCCGATGATCCCCGCCGGCGCCGGCGTCGAGCAAATGATTTCGGGCCTGGCGTGAGGGTGATAGAAACCGCGGGAACGATGGCGGACACAGGCGAAGTCGCGAGCACGCATAGTCGAAGGATTTGAGACTCATGGCGAACAAAAAAAACAACAAGATCAACTCCGCCGCGACAAACGGCTCCAAGTACGACGCCGTCATCGACACCAACGAGCGCGCCGTCGCCATTCACGAACACCTGGTCACATGCCTGGTCGAAAACCATCCCGGCGTGCTGGCCCGCATCAGCGGCATGTTCTCCAGCCGGGGCTATAATATCGAGTCGCTGGCCGTCGGCACGACCCATGACCCATCCATCTCGCGCATCACGATCGCCTGCCGCGGCGACGACCGGATCATCGAACAGATCCTTAAGCAGTTGAGCAAACTCATCGACGTCATCCGTGTCGTCGACGTCAGCCAGAGCAGCCACGTCGAGCGCGAACTGATGCTGGTCAAGGTCGCCGCCACAGGCGCGGCGCGCTCCGAGATCATGCAGATCTGCGATATCTTTCGCGCCCGCATCGTCGACGTCCATCACGATTGCCTCGTGATCGAAGTCAGCGGCACCACCAGCAAGAACGAGGCGCTGATGGAGCTGTTCGAGCGTTTCGGCATCCTCGAGATGACGCGCACCGGCCGCATCGCCCTCAACCGCGGCCCCGAAATCCTCAGTGTCGCCGAGGAGTGATGCCATGCCCCGGAGTGGCCGCGATGACTGATTCCCCTTCGGCCGACCGGATTCTCGCCGACCTGTCGGCGGCCGTTTTACACCCGTGGGGCCTACAGGATTACGGCGCGGTTCTCTCCCTTCAGGAACTCCTTCACGCCGCACGGCGCACGGGAACTCTGGCGATGGACGCCTGGCTGGTCGGCGAACATCCGACGGTTATCACCCAGGGCGTGCGCGGCTGCGAGGACGATCTCGTCCGGCCCGATTCCTACCCGGTTTACCAGATCAACCGCGGCGGCATGACCACGCTGCACAACCCCGGCCAACTCGTCATCTATCCCATCGCACGGACGGCCGGCGGCCTGCTCGCGCAGGCCCGCATGTCGCTGGCGCTGCTCGCGGCGATGCGCGACCTGGTCCGCGCCCGGACGGGCATCGAACTGGCGATTCCCAAGGGCCGCCCGGGGCTGTTTCACGGTGAGCGCAAGGTGGCGGCCATCGGCCTGGCGATCCGCGGCCACGTGACCATGCACGGCATCGCCGTCAACCTTTGCAACGACCTGCGTCCATGGAAAACCATCGTCCCATGCGGCGAGCCGTCCACGCGCCCGATCACCCTCAGCGAGATCCTCGGCCGGCGCCTGGAACCGTCCGAGTGGCTCCCCCTGTTGCCCGAGTGGCTCCGCCACGCCTGGGGCTACAAGGTCTGCCGGACGCAACCCGAGGCGCGATTGCTGCTTGCGTAAGTCATCGCCGTCGCGCAAACTAAGGACCGACGCGCCATAGCAACATTGGCCCTTGTTAATATCGTTATCGTTATCGTTATCGCCTTCGACTCGCCGGTCGAGTCGCAAAGCGATCCCAATCCCAGCGGCGGGGGTGGCAACGATGGCCGCGCTCCTCAAGAGACTCATCCTCAGGTGGTGTCCCGAGCCGCTGCTCGTGGCGCTCAAAAAAGCTCACTACAGCCGCGTGCTGCGCGACGCCACCGCCATCGAAGAGCCTGATTTTCCCGTCGTCCGGCGTTTGGTCGCCCCTGGCGACCGCGTGCTCGACATCGGCGCCAACATCGGCGTCTACACCAAGCTGCTGGCCGAGCAGGTCGGCCCGGGCGGCCGGGTCTGGTCGATCGAACCCATCCCGGTAACATGGCGAATCCTCCAGCACAACGCGCGCGCACTCGGTCTGGCCAACGTCGAGGCGCTCAACTGCGCCGCCTCCGACAGCGACGGCACCGTGACAATGGAAGTTCCGCCCTTCGAAACGGGGGGAGAGAATTTTTACGAAGCCCACATTATCGAAACTCCCGGCGACCCGCCCCCCGTCCCCACGGCCGCGGGCCGGCCGCCGCGCCGGCTGCGTCGCGTGACGGTCCAGACCCGCCGGCTCGACAGCCTTTTCCCCGACGGTTCGGAACCTGTGTCATTCGTCAAGTGCGAC
>JAMCWS010000112.1:4482-5253 GCA_023480605.1 bacterium | reverse complement strand
CCTCGGGGGAAGACGGCGGTTGGGGTTCGGTGTTCAAGGTTAAGGCCATGCCGGTCGGCTCATGCCGTTCGGGTTGCGGCGGACGCCCCCCCGGCCTCCGCTTCTTCCTCTTCCTCCTGCGCGCTGAGGCCGTAGCGCTTGGCGGTCGCGCGCAGGATCAAGTCCTTGTGAATCGTCCAGGCGCAGACAGGCATGAAGCGAATGTCGCGCGTCAGCGGATGCTCGTAAGCAAAGGCGGCCGGGCACTCCACGAGACGATGGCTCTCGACCGTGTCGGGCTCCTCGAAGGGCAGCACGATGATGCGCAGGATGCCGTGGCACCTGGTGTGACGGCGCAGCAGGTCTTTGAGTTTCGTGCCGCGCGCCAGGCCCCAGGCGATCCGCAGCAGTTTGCCGCCGGCCGGTCCGCCGAAGACTTCACGCAACTTGATCGTGCGTTTGAGGAAGGCCAGGATGGGCAGACCCATGACGAACTGGCGCCCGCGCCGGCCGAAAAGCCGCGCGATGATGCTTTTCTTGAGCCGCTCGCCCAGCGTGCGGTCCAGGGCGGCCGCTTCGCGCATGGCCTCCGAGAGCGACTTGGTCATGTAATGCGACACGGGTCGATAGCGTTCGCCGTCGGAAACCAGCACCGTCACGGTTTCGCAGTTGGGGTGCGCACCGCCGAAGGTCAGCCGGCCGACGGGGAAGTTATCCTTGAAATTCTACAGCTTGTAGAGCATGCCGGCGGGCACGAAATCCACGCCCGGCAGGCCCCGGGCCACCATGCGC
>JAMCWS010000112.1:0-4472 GCA_023480605.1 bacterium | reverse complement strand
GACGTCGTCGATGGTCGTGTTGCCGGCCTCGATGGCCTCGGGTCCCCACGTCTCGACCAGCGGGATGAGGTCGAGGGCGGCGATGTAGTCGCGCCCCTCGTGGCAAAACTCGATCATGTCGTCCATCTTGTCGTCGTTGACGCCCAGGCCGGCGCAACACATGATCGTGATCTTTGATTTGCGGTGTTTGCGGACGTTGGCCAGGCCCTTGAGCTTGGTCTCCAGCGAGCGGGCGCTCTTGCGGATCTTGCGATAGATTCCGGGGTCGCGCCCGTCGAAGGCGAACATGAGTTGCGTGCCGGTGGCCAGCAGTTCCTTGCAATACTCCTCGTCGGCCATGCGCAGGCCGTTGGTGACGACGCGCGCCGAGAGGCCGTAGGTCCTGGCCAGCTTGATGATGTCGATCAGGTCGCGGCGCACGGTCGGCTCGCCGCCGAAAAGCTGAATTTTCGGGCGCGGATCCATCCCGCTCAGCGTCTGGAAAACCTTTTCGAAGTAGGCCATCGGCGGGTCGAACCGGAAACCCATCGCCTGGACGTTGGCCAGGCAGATCGGGCAGTTCATGTTGCACCGGTTGGTGACGTCGAGGAACACCAGGGAGGGGGTCTTGCCGTGGTTGCAATCCATGCAGCCCAGGCCGCAGGAGGCGGTTTGCTCGGTTTTACGTTCGTCGAAGCCGCAGAGCTCGCGCTTGCCCTGCCAGCAGGCGGCGTCCGATGAAACGAGGGCCTCGGTCCGGCCGCACCGCGGGCAGTCCTTCACCAGGTAGACCATTCCCTCGCGGACTTCATGGCGTGCCGGAACGGGCTTGCTGCAATTCTGGCAGATGCCGAGATTTTTCATGATCCTGCTTTCGGACCAGGCGTGTGACTGAGAGCGCCCCCCGGCGCGCGCGGAATTCGGCGCGCGGCCGCCCCCGGTGCGCCTACGGCTTTTGGGGTTCGGGCAGGTCGTCGTCGCCCAGCAGGTCGAACGTCGTCCAGCCCAGGATGAAGTCCAGGATGCCGAGCGGCCGCATCGTGTTCTGGATGCCGATCCAGCCCAGGTGAATGCAGCGGTTGCACTCGATATACTGGAGTTTGGGCGGATTGTCCTCCCCGGTGAAGGCGCCCACGAAGCCGACGTCAAAGGCCGGACGTTCGGAAAGGCCGCGCTGATCCGGCCGGGCCTGTTCGGGATCCTGGGCGTTGAAAAGGCCGTGGCCGTGCTTCTCGCGGCCGACGGCCAGCGCGCCCCAGGAATGGTTTTCGTAATCCATCCAGCCGATCTGGCGGTTGCCCATGCCCAGGACTTTGCAGTCAAGGCTGCCGAAGCCGATGGGCGTCATGTTGAAGAAATCGAAATAAAGCCCGAACTGGGGCTTCCAGGTGTTGTTGACGCTGATGCCCAGGTCAATCATGTTTTTGGCGTCGCGCCCGCGCGCCTTCAGGTAACCGCAGCCGGTGCCGCCCAACGCCACCGCCGCCAGCAACAGGATTCCCAAACCGCGCATGCCACTGCTTATCATCGGCCAGCCTCCCACGGGAACTTGGGGGACATCGCCCCTCGTCAATCGAATAACCTGCCGGCCCCCCCGCCCGCCGGCTGAATTCATGCGGTATCCTATTGCTTCGCCAGGCGCGCCTCGTCGTCGCCGAGGATATCCAGCGTCGTCCAGCCCAGTACGAAATCGAATGCTTGCAGGTAGCGCGGCGTGGCCACCACTCCGATCCAGCCCAGATGCAGGTAGTGGGGGCAGGAACCGATGTATTTGGGGCCCGGCCCCGACGGCGCGACGGCGCCCGAGTAGCCCAGCGGCATGCCGACCAGGCCCACCTGCATATAGTTGGCGGCTTCGTCGGCCTGCGCCTTGGGCATGGCCTCGATCTCGCTCTCGGTGTGTTGGTAGCTCAGCCACTCCAAGCCCCACACGGCCAGGCCGACGCTTTTTTCGTAATGCGGCCCCCAGAGATGGAAATCGCCTTCGCCCAGGCCGAAGAAACGGCCGTCGACCTTGCCGACGCCGGCCGTGAACACCTGCACGAACGGCCCCGAGGCGTAAAGGGAGAATTGTGGTTTGGCGGAGAAGGTGAAGCCGAGATCGATGATGTCCCGGGCATCATGGGCGCGTTTCTGAAAGTAGGTGCAGCCCTGAAGGGCGCCGGCGAGCACGAATAACACCAACAGCTTCCGCAAATTCAACATGAGAGCGTCGTTTTTCCGGCATATCGCCTCGTTAAATCGTACGCCAGGCATGAAACCAGCCAATTGCGGTTGATGCTATTACGCCCGCCGGGATAAATCAAGCGATAATCCCCCGCGCACGCGCCGGACGCTGGTCCGGCAAGCGCGAATGTGCCTTCCCTGACACGCTTTTGGGCTTGGCCGGACCGCCCCTTGCCGCGGCGGCGCCGAGCCGCCGGCCGGCCGGCGAGGGGATTTCCGCCCCGATCGCGCCGCGAATTTCCCGGAGATCGCGTGGAAGGCCGCGATGGAGTCTCCCAACCCGACCACCCGATTTGGCCGGATTCCATTACTATCTTTGGCGTCTCTTGGGTCTTTTGCGTCCCTTCCTATCCTTCGGCCGCCAGCGCCTGGTGCAGGGCCAGCAGGAAGACTCGGTTGTCGGCCGTCAGGTAACGCATCGTGCCTCCCATGCGGCTGAAGGTCTTGTTGTAGCGCAGGTAATAATCGGGCAGGTTTTCGGGCGGTTCGCCCTGGTTCCAGTCCCAGTTGGAGCGGGCCAGGTCGACGATCACGAGCGTGTGGCCCTCGATGCGCTCGCCGCGTTGGATGGCCAGGTTCTGGGAGATCGAGAGCGATTTCTCGAAGACCATCGGGCTCATCACGGCCGAGCCCACGGAGAGGTAGACGCCGTTGCCCAGGCGGCTGACGCTGTGGGCGAAGGCCAGAAAGTCGCGCTCGGCGGTCCGGCCCAACGCCGCGCCGCAGTTCATCGGGTGGTTATAGATGATGTCGTGGCCGAACATCGGGTGGGCGGTGAATGGCACGCCCAGCCGGCAGGCCGCGGCCTGGGCGCTGGCGGCTTTGTGGGGGTGGGGGATGGCCATGCGGCCGGCGGGCAGGCCGAAGCGGCCGATGACGGCCAGCAGGTCGGCGGCGGCGGCCGCGCGGGCCGGATCGGTCGCGAGCAGGCCGGCGGCGGCGGCGCGCAGTTCATCGGGATCGGGGATCGTCAGGCCCTCGGTCTGGATCATCATGCCGACGGCCTCGCCGTAACCCAGGCCTTCCCACGCGCCGACGTTGAGGGCCAGGTTGATGTAGAAGCCGGTCTCCTGCCAGTTGCCGAACTCGCCGCGGGCGACGTTGGCGCGCACGTCCTCGCTCGTCTGGCCGTGGTAGGCCAGTTCCCAGTCGTGGATGACGCCGGCGCCGTTGGCGGCCAGGTGGGTCACCCAGCCGCGTTCGATGAGGGCGATGAGCACCGGGGCCAGGCCGTTCTTGATCGTGTGGGCGCCGAAGGTGAGCATCACCGACCGGCCGACGCGGCGCGCGGCGAGGATGCGGTGGGCGACCTCGCCGATGGCGGCGCGCAGCGGCGGGGCCAGTTCGCCCGGCGGCGTGCCCGGCCGCACCAGGTCGCGCTCGACGCGCTTTTTGCTCAGCCGTTCGGCCAGGGGCCGCATCTTCACGGCGTGGCGATCGAGTTGGGGGTAGGGCATCGGAGTATCCTTATTAAAAGAGTTGCCGGGTTAGTGAATCCGGACGAATGGGGATATCTCTCGCAAAGCCGCCAAGGCGCGAAGAACCCAAGGATTACGGGTTTCCACGACGCCATCCGCAGGAATGGATCCGCCGATCATCTTTCCTTTGCGTCTTTGCGCCTTCGCGAGAGACATATTCCATTTTAGTCTTTGAGATTGAGCAGCACCAGCAGGGCGTCAAGCTGGCTGTAATCGGGGATGAGAAGGTCGGCGCCGGCCTGGATGAGGCGCGGGCGTTTGGCGGGATTGAAGCCCCAGCGGCGCACTTCGTCGCTGGCGACGCCAACGGCCAACCCGCCCCGCTTGCACGTCTCGCGAAGCTCGACCGGACCGTCGCCGAAAGTAACCAGTTCCCGCGTCGCTCCCGGCCCGATCTCGCGCAGCAGGCGGTCGAGCACGACGCGCTTGGCCTCGTGGGTCACGTCGCCGATGGCGCCGAAAATGCCGCCGTCGAACAGGCCGGCGTAGCCCAGCGCGGCCGCTTCGCGCTCGACGTCGGCCTGATCGGTGCCGCTGGCCAGGTAGAGGTGCACGCCGCGCTCGCGCAGTGCGGCGAGCAGGGCGGCGGCGTTCTTGATATGGAAATCGGCGGCGGCCAGTTCACCCCGTTCGAGCTTGTCGATGCGCCGTTGGACCATTTCCATGAGCGCGTCGTTGTAAATCCGCTTGTAGCCGTGCTCGTCGAGTACCCGGCCCGGCGGCACGTAGCCGAAGTCGCGCACGAGGGCCACCAAGCCCTGCATCTGGCGCAGCGTCTGGATGCCGGTC
>JAMCWS010000069.1 GCA_023480605.1 bacterium | reverse complement strand
CGCGCTCGCTGATTTCAGGGAGCTGGTTGACGTGTGTTTTCGTCCACTCGCCGTTGGGGAACACGCTGCGCCTCTGAACGGAAATCACCATCCCCAGGTCGAGTTGCACGTGGGGATTAAGACCGTGCTCGTCGAAGGTCGGGTCGAACGCCCGCCCGCGCGGCAGTGTCAGGATCGCCTTGCAGCGGGTCTCCCACCGCAGCGGATGCGTGGCGACCCGGCCGGCCGTCAACGCCGCGAGGACGAAACGTCCGGCGGCTGGCTCCAGCCGCAGGGCCACGATTTTTTTGCGCGGCCAGGGGTTCTCCCATGCCCAGAGCCAATACATCCAAGGGTGGGCGTCGTTGATGACGACGCGCTGCTGGGTCATGCCCCAAGCGGCGGGGCGCGCGGGCCAGCGCCCGCCTTCCAGGATGTGGTCCTGCAGGCCCCGCATCGGGTGGGGCCGTGTGGGGCCGACCGCCTCGAAGCAATTCTCACCCCAGATGCGCGAGATCATGCCGATCTCGTGGCGGCGTCGGATCTCGTGGCGCGCCTCCGTGCCGTCGTCATAGACCAGGATGTAATCGGCGACGCGCTCCTTGAGCTTCCCCCAGCCGCGCGAGGTCTCGATAAAACCGTCCTTGTTCCAGACGGGATGCTCGACGTCGGCGGTATGCAGAAAAACCAGCCAGGGAGCCTTGAGCGGCCGCGCCAGGCCGAGGGCGACCGGTTCGCCGCGCACGAGGGCCACCTTGCCGATCTGGAAGGGGATGCCCCAGCAGGTGCAGTCGCCCGTGGGGGCCTGAACGCAACGTTCAGTAAATTCCGGCGAATAACCGGCGTCTTTCAAGGCGTCGGCGTCGGTATTGCCGTCTAGGACAACGGGCGAAAACAACGCGGAACGCGGACCGTCGTGGATGGCGGGCATGGCGCTCTCCCTTTCGGAGGAATGAACGGATCGCGAACGTGCACACAAGGGCGAACGCCCCCATCATTGGCCGATCCAATCGAATTAATCAATGTGTATTTAGACTCGGCCGTGCGAGTACATACGCGGCTCGCCGCGGTTTCGGACATCAACCGCCCAGGATCACCTTCAACATCACATCGTGATTAATAAGGAACTCCTTGGTTACCGCGTAATGGTCGGTCTTCTCGTAACGGACTTGGGTGATGGCCTTGTCGGTGAGAAGATAGATGATCGATGCCGGGTAGGCCATGACGATCGGCGAGTGGGTGGCGATGATGAATTGCGAGCGGCGCCCGGCCAGCTCGTGGATGCGGGCCAGCAGGGCCAGTTGGCGCGTCGGCGAGAGCGCGGCCTCCGACTCGTCGAGGATGTAAAGCCCCTCGCCGCCGAAGCGGATGTGGTGCAGTTCCGGCTCCGCCTTCAAGACCGTCTCCCAATTGTCGAATACGACGGCGACATGATCCATCTTTTATTCCCCTGAGGTGGGCTTGATGCGGAATCCGGAGTCCTATGTCGACCACCGCTTGGCATAACGCCTGGTTCAGCCTATCGTACAAGAATAAATTGTTTGGCCAATTAAAAGCGTATTGACTTTAAAATCAACCGTTTACGTCTTGACTTTTAAGTAACGGGAGAACACACTCACGATCAGTGATGGTAAGCAGGCCCCTGCCATGAAGTAGGCTCAATAACACTGTCGGGGAACGAAGACAGACGGACGATTCATCGCCAAACGTTGACAGGGAGGCGCCCTCGCAGCTACCCTCCAAACCAAGCATATGCCTATCTTACGAAACAATGTAGATGTCGCCGCGTTCAACGCCGCTGCCGTGTTGCCCTTTGAGTTGCGCGTCCAGGATTTCCAGATGGCGATGCAGGACGTGTACGACTTCTTCTACGACGTGAACTCCCATCTGACTCGCAAAGGCTTGCAGAGGTTGGATGATATGCTGCGACCCGCGATCATGTCGGGCGTGCTGTCCGACATGCTGACCGCAAGTCTTGCCAAGCATTCAAGGACGCTTCGCGAGAACCAGTATTTCAACGGCCATCCCGATCTGATCGTCCAAGGCGTCTATCCTGGCAACGCCGTCAAGGCTGGAGCCGTGGGTGTTGAGGTTAAGACGACGCGGAAGGCCGGCGGCGCGGTCGATACACACGGAGCCCGGGAACAGTGGATGTGTGTTTTCGTATACGATGTCGATACCGAGACTGAGCCGGCACTGGACCGCCGGCCCATGACCTTCACCGAAGTCTACCTCGGCCATGTGGCCATCGACGACTTCAGACGGAATCCACGTGGTGAACTCGGAACGCGCACGGCCACTTTGCACAAAAACGGGATCCAGAAACTGCGCCAGAGCTGGGTCTACCGGCTGGGGTGACTTCCGTTCGGTGAGAACCGAGTCAGTTTCGGGATCGCCTCGCAGGCGATCGTGAAGAAGTGCTCATCCTTTTCAACGCCCACACTTGCATATCCAACCGCTTCCGCGGCAGCCAGCGTCGACCCAGCCCCGGCAAAAGGATCAAGAACCGTCCCATCCCCGAGAGGCAGGACGGCCCGAACCAGTTGGCGGAGGAACGCCTGCGGCTTCAGGCTGGGGTGAGGAGCCAGTTCACGTTCAGCCTTTCGCGTCGGCGACGAGCTAATGACATCCCCAAACGGCTTGTCCTCACACGGACGGCGAAATCCACCTGTGTGCCACTTCCTCAAGTTGTCCTGCACTCGCCCCTCTATGGGCTTGCGGTAGACCACCCACGGTTCCCACATCGACCGCGGCATGACGCTGATCTCCGGGAATTCATCTTGCGCGGCCTTGGGTCGGTCTCCACCTCTCATGGTCATCGTCAGCCGAACAACTTCACCCCGCCGCTCCAATCCGGCATCCGCAAGGGCACCGGACACCAGATAGGAGAGAAGCGGATTGGCTGCAACCACGACGTGAGCGCCGGGGACCAGTTTCGGCAAGAGAAGTCGTGCCCAGACAAAAAAGAATGTGCGCAGATACTCAAGCTGCTCAGAGGTAAGAGTCGTAAATCTTGGGAGAGGGGACCGCACATGCCCGTCAAAAGATGGGGGGATACGCCAGACTCCTCCCTTCCCATTGCGGAGTTTCGCCTGCTGCTCGGCTGAATACTCATGCAGACCGTAGGGAGGGTCCGTTACGACGGCATGAAAGCTGTTGTCCCGTTGTTGTTCCAACCAGTCGAAGCAATCCGCATGATGCAGTGTTGCTTTGCCAAACTGAGCCGGTGCAGCCCAGTCGTCGGCCGTCGGCAATTCCCGCTGGATTCCCGCCCCAACGGCGGATCGCACGGCGTAGAACCCCCGATCTTCCCGGACAAACATCTCCGGTGTATTCAACCGAAGATAGGACCTGACCGAAGATGCAGGAGTCGGACCAACAACTTGGTTGACGCGTTCCTCAATCTCCTTGACGGAGAGCGCCTTCGAGGTTAGGGACATCACCTCAATGATGCCGTCCCTTACACGGCCGGGAGGGTATCTGACTTGGGTTTCTTTCATAATGCAAGCACATTAGACGTCTGGACGTCTATTGTCAAGGAGGAATCGAGGGATAGGACGGGAGCCCCCAACAAGACAAATCCAGCGTGCGCGCTGGGCGCGCCGCTGATTTGCGGCGTTGGGTAGTTCTAAAAAAGTCTACCCCATCGAGACGTCGAAGCGCAGAGATCAACACACCCCGCGCCTCGGTGTCTCGGCGGTGAGAGTTATACGAACGCCCCCTACACCGCCGCGTGCTCCGCCTCGGCCGTGGTGAAGGTCAGGGCGCCGTCCTTGACGCCGATCTCGATTGTCGAACCGTCGCGGATGTCGCCGGCGATGATCCGGCGGCCGAGGGCCGTCTCGATCTGGCGTTGGATGAGGCGGCGCAGCGGGCGGGCGCCGTAGACCGGGTCGTAGCCTTCGCGGGCGATCTGTTCGCGGGCGGCGTCGGCCAGGCGCAGGATGATGTGGCGCTCGGCCAGGCGGCGGCGCAGCTCTTCCATCAGCAGGTCGATGATGGATTTGATTTCGCTCAGGCGCAGCGGCTTAAAGAGCACGATGTCGTCGACGCGGTTGAGGAACTCAGGTCGGAAGGCGCCGCGCAACTCGGCCATCACCCGCTCGCGAGCCCGCTCGATGATCTCGCCCCGGTCGGTGACGCCCTCGGTCAGGTGCACCGAGCCGATGTTCGAGGTCATGATGACGACCGTGTTTTTGAAATCGACCGTGCGCCCCTGCGCGTCCGTCAGTCGGCCGTCGTCCAGCACCTGCAGGAGGATGTGGAAGACGTCGGGGTGGGCCTTTTCGATCTCGTCGAAAAGGATCACGGCGTAGGGCCGGCGGCGGACGGCCTCGGTGAGCTGGCCGCCTTCCTCGTAGCCGACGTAGCCCGGCGGCGCGCCGACCAGCCGCGAGACCGTGTGCTTTTCCATGTATTCCGACATGTCGATGCGGATCAGGTTCTCCTCGGTGTCGAAGAGCGCCGCCGCCAGCGTCTTGGCCAGCTCGGTCTTGCCGACGCCCGTGGGCCCCAGGAAGATGAACGAGCCGATCGGCCGGCGCGGGTCCTTGATGCCCGAACGGGCGCGGATGACGGCGTCGGCGACGGCCTCGACCGCCTCGTCCTGGCCGATGACGCGCTGGTGGAGGATCGCATCGAGTTTGAGGAGCTTTTCGCGCTCACCCTCCATCAGGCGACTCACCGGGATGCCGGTCCAGCGGGCGACGATCTCGGCCACCTCCTCCTCGGTCACCTCCTCCTTGAGCAATTGCCGATCCTTGGCTTCATTGGCCTTGGACTCCAATTCCTTCAGTTTGGCCTCCAGTTCGCGCAGGCGGCCGTACTTGAATTCGGCGGCCTTGTTGAGGTCGTAGGCGCGCTCGGCGCGCTCGGCGGCCGCGCGGGTTTGTTCGATCTGCTCGCGCACCTCGCGCAGCTTGCCGATCGATTCCTTTTCGGCCAGCCATTGGGCCTTGAGCGTGGCCTGTTCGCCGCGCAGGTCGGCCAGTTCCTGCTCGAGTGATTGCAGTCGTTCGCGCGAGGCGGCGTCCTTCTCTTTCTTGAGCGCGGCCTGTTCGATTTCGAGCTGCATGATGCGGCGGCTCACCTGGTCGAGCTCGGCCGGCATCGAGTCGATCTCAGTGCGTAACATCGCCCCGGCCTCGTCGATCAGGTCGATGGCCTTGTCGGGCAGGAAACGATCGGATATATAGCGATGCGAGAGGACGGCGGCGGCGACCAGCGCGCTGTCCTGGATGCGGATGCCGTGGTGGGCGTCGAAGAGCTCGCTCAGGCC
>JAMCWS010000271.1 GCA_023480605.1 bacterium | reverse complement strand
TCGTAGGGGGCCATCTCGGCCAGTTGTTCGAACTTGACGGTCGCCTCGGGATAACGGCCCAGGCGATAGGCTTCCTGGGCCGAGTCGATCAGGCGGCGGGCATCGGGGGTCGGGATGGCCTGGCCCGGCGGGGCGGCGGCTCCCATCGCCAGCGGGGCCGCCAGCGCCAAGGCGGTCAGGCCGAGGATAAGGGAACCAAAAGCGGAACGGCGATGGAACATGGGCGCGCTCATTCGGCGTGGCACTCCTTGAGAAGCCCGGCGATCTCCTGGCTCCACAGGTCGATGTCGCCGGCCGTCGCGCCGGCCGGTGCGTAACGGATGGCGGCGCAGGCTTCGAGCAGTTCGCACAGCCGCGCGATCCGCTCGGCCGGCATGGCGCACGAATGCAGGAGCTGTTCGATTTCGGGTCGCGTCAGTCCCTCGGGCGAAACGTCGAACCGGTCGGCGATGAAAGCCCTGACCGCGTGTTCGAGGTCGGCGGCCAGTTCCTCGCGACCGGCCCCTTTCCGGCGCTTCTGCGCACAGGCGGCCAGGCGCTTCTTAAGCGCCCTCCACGCCCCGGCGCGGCGGACGCGGGCCGGATCGAGCCGATTACGGCGGCGGTCGCGTTGGATCACCAGGGCCAGCAAGGCCAGCGCAAACAGCTGCCCGTTCCAAAACAGGATCGAGTGGAAGATCAGTCCGGGGGGACGATCCGTGTCGAGCCGGGCGATCGGCAGCAGGTAATTGAGGTCGCGCTCGGTGAGCGCCCCCCCGCCCGCGCCCTTCGGCCGGATCTCGCTCATCAACGGCTGCGGGCGGCCGGGGGCGACGTTGATTTCAATCGGCCGGGTCTGGAGCGTGCGATATTGCGCCGTGAAAGGATCGAACAGCGAATAACGAATCGGGGGCACCTCGAGTTTGCCCGGGCGGCTGGGGTGCAACACGAACTCGAAGCGTTTGCGTCCGCCGATCGTTCCCCCTTTGTTTTCTTTTTCCACTTTATAATTCTGGCCGGTCAGTTCGAAATCGCTGTTTTTGGGGAAGATCGGCGGCGAGGCCAGCTCGATGGCGCCTCGCCCTTCCAGCGTCAGGTCGAGCGTCACCAGATCGTCGGCGTTGATCTGCGCGCGGTCGGTCGCCGCCGTCAGGGTGAAGGCGCCGACGGTTCCCGAGAAGTCGGCCGGCGCGCCCGCCGGCAGGGGGCGCACGTTCAGGCTCACCTGCGGGGCGGGCAGGTTGACCGACAAGCGGGTCGGACCGAAGAAGGGGTCGTTGAAAATGGCGTCAAACGGATCGCCGACGCCGCCGGTGGCTCGCCGGTTGACGGGGATTCCGCCGTCGAGGGCGAAACCCGCGAAGGTCAGCGGACCGGGCTTGCCGGGGATGACGGCCGCTTGCCAGATCGGCGCCACCTGGAACTGGCGCCCGAAGTGAGTCACCAACTGGTAATCGACCGAGCTGGCCTGGAAAACGGCTTCGACGACGGCCCCCTGGATGTCGGGCGGGTGAATCTGCTGGGGCTGGAAGTTGACGCGGTCGTTATAGAGCTGAATGCTGACGAGCACCGGTTCGCCGACGTAGGGGTTGGGATTGGAAACCGTCTGGCGCAGAAACAGGCGGCCGTCGAGCATGGCGTTCACCCCGCTGTCCTGCGTCTGCGCGGGTAGTATATTATCCCGTTGCAGATCCAGCGGCAACTGCGGCTGGGGCTGCCGGGCCGCGACAACCGTAATCGGATCGGTTTGGTAGGCCTGGCCGAGGGCCAGTTGCGAGGGGCCGATGACATAGGATCCCTCGCGCGGGGCGCGCAACTCCCAGCGATAAGTGACGATGGACCGGGTCGCGCCGTTGGCGGTGATGAATTGCTGACTGAGGGCCGGCCCGGAGACGACCTCCAGACCGCCGAAATCGGGCGCCGACGGCGACGCGCCGCGCTGGGTGGGGTTTTCAATCACCAGGCTGTAGGTGATGGACTCGCCCACGACGACCTGGGTCTGGTCGACCTGTGCGTGGAACCGTATCGTTCCCTGCGGCCCTTGGGCCCGGCTGACGGTCGACATCCACAGGACCGGCCCCAGAAGGACCAGCAGGGGGACGAGACGCGGGCAATGATACGCCGGAGACATCGAACCGCAACTTCCTCTCACCAGTCTTTATCCGGGTGGCGCGTCTGCCCCTGGCCTTCGAACCGGAATAGTTGCTTGAACTGCTCGGGTTTTTCGTTTTCGAGCAGGTTGAGCACTCGCAACGCATCCATCTGCTCGGGTGTCAACGGTTCCTGGGGCTGGCCGCCCTCGCCCCCTTCGGATGGCGTTGGCGCCGCAGTCGGCGCCGCAGTTGGCGCCGCAGTCGGCGCGGGCGTCGGCGTCGGGGTAAGACGTCCCTGGATCCCTTCGTTCTGCTTCTCACGCTCGGACTGGTCTCGCGAATCTTGCTGATTCTGTTGATTCTGCTGATCCTGCTGATCCTGTTGTTTCTTTTGGTTTTGTTCTTGTTGCTGCTGGTCTTGCTTGTCCTGCTGTTTCTGATTGTCCTGGTTTTGCTGGTCGTTTTTATTCCGGTTCTGCTGTTCTTTTTCGTCCTTTTCGTCTTTTGTGTCCTTTTGCCGTTGCAGTTGTTCCAGCAGCCGTTGAGTCAACTCATAGTTGACTTTGGCGTCACGATCGGCGGGATCGCACACGATGGTTTCACGGAAGGCGCGCAGGGCGTCCTTCAGTTGCTTTATCCGTTCTTCAGGATTGGCGACGGCGGCGGGCGGGGCCGCGCCGGTCGGTGCGGCGGGAACGGCTTTCAAGGCGTCCGCCTCAAGCAGCTTGGTCACGCCCAGGTTGAAGTAGGAATCGCCGCGTTTGACCGATTCGGGGGAACTGGCCGATTGCGAAAGGACTTGCTCGGCTTCGCCGTAACGCGCCTTGCGCGCCAGGCTCGTTCCCAGATTGTATTGAATCACCGTCGAGGTGGGATCGAGCGTCAAGGCCTCGCGAAAACTGTCGATAGCCTCCTGGTAACGTTCGTCGCGGTAATACTCATTGCCTTTACGGGCCAGATCCTGGGCCGATTTGGCCCGGGCCGGCATAACCCCGGCCGCCGCCATGAGTCCCACCAATGTGACGCTCGACCAGCGCATATCGCAATTCTCCCCGTTGCGGCGGTTAGCCCGCGCGCGACGCATTACAAAATAGCATCAAACAGGCCAGAAACGGGTAAAAAAAAGTCGCCGGCCCGCGCAAGTGATTTCACGGGCGGCGCGCATTCGGGCTTCACTCTCCGGCCCCCGAGGGATCGGCGGCGGCTACGGCGAGCCGCCAACGCTCCGCGGCCCGGTCGATGTGAAAATGGCGCGTGTCGAAAAAAAAATGATCCAGGGCGAACCGCATCGCCTCCAGCGCGGCCACGTGGTCGCCGAGAGCCTCGTGGCCCAGCGCCAGGTGGTAGTGGCGCCCGTGGTCGTAAGGGCCTTCGACCGGTAGGCTGCGCCACAAAGCCAGGGCCAGCTCGAACCAGCCGGCGCGCCAGTAAACCCGCCCCAGGCAGGTGCGACTGATGAGCATTTTCGGCTCCAACCCCGCCGCCCGCGCCAGGTGGGCACGGGCCCGGTCCACAAGCCCCGCTTCCTCGGCCGCCATCCCGGCCAGCAGATGCAGTTCGGCGGACTCGAGTCCTTCTTCCACCAACGCGGCGGCTTGCTCGAGCAGATCGCGTCCCCGATGATCGGCGTAGGCCGTCTCCAGCCGGGCGAGGGCGCGATTCAGCCGGCGGCGGTCGTGCCAACCCGCCTTTTTTGGCACAGCCGTACGCGCCATTTTGTCGCGCGCGCTCGGGTTTTCGGCGGCCAGATCCGACGCCTCCGGCCGTGGGGGCGCGGGGCCGCCCGCCGCTCCAGGTGATTCGGGCGATTCGGGCGGTTCGGGACGAGGCAGGCGCGCCGGCCAGGGCAGGTCGGTCATCACGGGCTGCGGCGGTAGCGGCCGCAATTGCATTTCGAACGTGAGCGCCGCCAAGCCCAGCAGGTCCAAATCATGAGGCAGGCCGTGGCGGCGCCAGATCCGGTTGGCCTCACGGGCGGCTTCGCGCTCGTTGCGGCGCACCAGGCCCAGGGCCAACGTGTGAATCATCAGGGGATTGGCCGGGTCGCGCGCGACGGCTCCCCGCAAGGCGGCGATGGCTTCGTCCAATTGATCGCCCGCCTCAACCAAGGCGCGGCCATAAAAATAATCGGCCAACACCCCCGAGGGTTCCGTGGCGCGCGCCGCGCGGGCCGGCGCCAGGTCGCCACGGCGGGCGGCGGCCAATGCGCCAAGCCAATCGGCTTTGATCTCCATGGGCATTCCTTCGACCGACATCCCAGGGGTGCGCGAACCGATCGGCGGCCGCCCTCCACCCCGAACCTCATTTAATATCGCCCGGCGCAAAACTCAATCCCGATTATTTTCGCGCGGGGGCTGTCCGCGCCCGGCCTTCGGATTTGTTTCCATATCGTGGGGCCTATATAGGGTTCGCGCTGACTTTGTGGCTACGCCACGAGACACACACTGCCCTTACGATACTCCCGGTCGTCGGTCGCAGAGTCAAGGTGCGCCCGCCCGACTGTCAACGCGAAGTAAATGCCCTGCTTTCGGCAAAATCGTAATGTCTCATCTCTCCAGGGGTGGTCGGAACGCCTTGGCCTTTCCAGATCGGGCAATGCCTTATTTCACACAGAGCCGCAAAGGCACGAAGGATCGGGTGACCGGGACGGTTGTGGTACGAGCCAATCGGATCTTGTTTTCAGAGTTGCCAAAACTTAACATGAATATCAAAAGCCGCGCGAACGCGACGCGGCCTTCTTGATACGACGCGCACCCAACTCGAAACGCGCGGCGGCGACCGGGTGGCAGCCCATGGAACCGATCGAACCGGCATCATCTACATCCTCCCCGCCGGCCGTGCTGGCCGTTCTGGCGCGCGGCCTCTCGGAGCGGGCCGGCGGGGTGAGGGAATACATCGCCGAACTGACGCGCGCGCTGGCGGCCGATCCCCCTGCCGGCTGGGGGGTGCGCGCCTATCTTTCGAGCCCGGCCCAGCGCCGCCTGCTGCCGGGCGTCGAAACGGCCGTTCTGCCGGGACGCAATCGCCTGCGGTGGGACCACTGGCTGGCGCCGCGGCGGCTGCGGGCCGACCGGCCGTCCGTCGTCCTTTGCCCCAAGGGGGTTGTGCCGTTGGGGTTGGGCCGACCGGCGCTGGTGACGCTCCACGACCTGCTTTACTTCCGCCTGCCGGCTCGCCCCGGCGCGCCA
>JAMCWS010000360.1 GCA_023480605.1 bacterium | reverse complement strand
GCCCGGCGGCCTACTACCCGATCCTGCGCGCCTGGAACGGCCTGGGTGAGAGGTGCGGCCTGTCACCGGGCGTCTTCTGGGGACGGCTGCCGGGCGTCGCGGCCTGGGGCGCGATGATCGCCGCCATCTGGTTCCTCGCGCGGCGGACCTTAGGCGGGGAATCCGGCGCGCTGGTGGCCTGGTCGGTCGCGGCGTCCGCGCAGACGGCCGACTTCGCCAAGGACATGCGCTGTTACGCCCTGGCCGTGCCGGCGCTCGCCGTCTGTTTTTTTACGCTCCTGCGCCTGAACCGTCTGGCGGCCGAAAGCGCACTGACGCGCAGCCATGCCGCGCGTCTTTGGGGCGTCTACGCCATCTGCGCGGCGGCGGCGCTATGGCTGCACCTTCTTTCCGCCATCGTTCTGGCCTTGCTGGGCCTTTGGTGGCTGGCGGCCGTCCTCCGCGGGCGCCTGGGCCGCTCGCACCCGTTCGTCGAAGGCGGCGCGCTGGCCCAGGCGACGGTTCTGGTCGTCGCGTTGCCGGTCGTCTACCGCGCCACCGCTCACGTCCATTACCTGCAATCGATCCCTCTGCCTTGGATGACGCCGGCCACCCCAGGGAATTTGTTGCGCGTCTTCGCTCTCTGGTATCCGCTGGGGCGCGGCATCACGGGTCTGAACAACGGGGGGGTTGCCGCCGCACTGCCCGTCGCCTTGCCTGTTGAACTGCCGGAGGGCGTGGCCGGCGCACTGGGCGTGGCCCTGGCGTTGCTGGGTGTGGCCACGCTGGTCGTGCCGTTGGGCGCGCTGGGCTGGGCCCGCCTGCGGCGGCCGGGCGGCGAACGGCGCGATGCCGCCCCGCGGTCGCTGGCGCTTGCGGGCCTGGGCGGGTCGGCGTTGTTCGTCGCCGCGTTATGGATTCTCGATCGGCTGGGCGGATTGCAGGTTTTCCACGGACCGCGTTACACCGTGCTGGCCAATCCGCTCTGGGCTGCGGGGCTGGCGGGGCTCGCGTGCCGGGCGGCGGCGCGGAGCGGCGCGACGATTCGCCGGGCGTGGCTCCTCATGCTGCCGTGGCTGGCCTGCGGTCTCGCGGGGCAGGCGCTCGCCGTCCGAACCGACGCGCTGCTCAGGTCGGTGCGGACCGAACTGCGCCGGGCGCTCCCCCCGCCGGGCGCCACCATTTACGTCACGCCGGCCGAGTTGCTCCCCGATCATGCCCGCCTGCTGCCCGAGTACCGGCTGCGCCCGCTGCTCGATCTGATGCGACTGCCCCCGGGGACGCCCGAGGTCGATATCCTGCGGATCTATCACCCCTGGCCCGAGCTCAACTCCGCATATGAAAAGGGCCTGCTTTACGAAATCGCCGTCGGCCGCTGGAGCCGAGAATCGTTACGAATACGTGGTCATCAAGCTGAAGGACTTCACGGGCAAACGGTCGTAAGAGGCCGCCCCACCACGTGGAGTGCGTAAGGGGGATTGCGGAAGATGAAGTGGGGAGCGGAGAGTGCGGAGTGCGATATGACCCGTTTGGACTCCAGGCTTCAGCTTGATATTCCGCCCGCCTCGTTGAACCATAAGGGCAATGAGAATGCCAAAAAAACGAAAGCCGGCCCGGAGGCCGGCTCGTCGACCTGACATTGCGCGCCCGGTTTTTACGCCGATTCGCGTTTTTCGGTCTGGATAAAGGCCGGTTCCTTTTCGCCGCGAATCACTTCGGCGTCGATGCGGCACTCGGTGTATTGCTCGGCTTTTTCGGGCAGCGTGAACATGATGTCGAGCATCACCGCCTCGAGAATGGCCCGCAGCCCGCGCGCCCCCGTCTTCATCTCCAGGGCCTTGCGTGCGATTTCCTTCAGCGCCTCGTCGGTGAAATGCAGGTCCACCGAGTCCAGCTCGAAGAGTTTCTTATATTGCTTGACGATCGAGTTGCGCGGCCGCGTCAGGATCTGGATCAGTTCGGTTTCGTCGAGCTGGTCCAGCGTCGCCACGATCGGGAACCGCCCCAGAAACTCGGGGATCATGCCATACTTGAGCAGGTCGTAGAAGCTGACCTGATCGAGTAGTTCGCCGATGCGCCGCCCCTCGTCGCGGCTCTTGACCTCGGCCCCGAAGCCCATCAGGCGCTGGCTCACGCGGTGCTCGATGATCTTCTCCAATCCGCTGAAGGCGCCGCCGCAGATGAACAGGATGTTGCGCGTGTCGATCTGGATATATTCCTGGTGGGGGTGCTTGCGCCCGCCCGTGGGGGGCACGTTGGCGATCGTCCCCTCCAGGATCTTGAGGAGGGCCTGTTGCACGCCCTCGCCCGAGACATCGCGCGTGATCGAAACGTTCTGCGTCGTGCGCGCGATCTTGTCGATTTCGTCGATGTAGACGATGCCGCGCTCGGCTTTATCCTTGTCGCCGTTGGCGTTCTGCAACAGGCGCAGCAGGATGTTCTCGACGTCTTCGCCGACGTAACCGGCCTGGGTGAGGGTCGTGGCATCGGCGATGGCGAAGGGCACATCGAGCAGGCGGGCCAGCGTCTGGGCGATCAGCGTCTTGCCCGAGCCCGTCGGGCCGATCATTAGAATATTGCTTTTTTCGAGCTCGATCTCCTGGGTGCCGATGTTGTGCATCAGGCGCTTGTAGTGGTTATAGACGGCCACCGAGACGATTTTTTTCGTCTTCTCCTGGCTGATCACATACTGGTCGATCTGGCTCTTGATCTCCGAAGGCGACGGCAGGCTCTTGAGGGTCTCCATGGCCGCCTCTTCGGCCTGGAGAAGCTGGTCTCGCCGCAGCCGGTCGTGGCACTGGCGCACGCACTCGTCGCATATATAAACGGTCATCATGCTCTCTTTTTGGGTCAATCCCTTGAAGAGCGTGCGAACCGCGTGTTGATCCTTGCCGCAAAACGAACACCGAAGCTTCATGAATGGAACCACCATTTCAGGGCACATTGCGTCCCATGTGTTTTTCTTATAACCCACCGGCCGCGTCACCGGCAACACAAAACCGGGACGCCGCGCCGCTCCTTTTGCGCCGGTCGAGTCGCCGCAAAATAAATTTCGCTTGCTTCTTTGCGCATTCGCGCTTATTAGCATTAACAATCGGAGAAACGCGGGGGCGTCGGTTTGCTGTTTGCCCACCCGTGCGCTTGCCGTTGGACAAAACCGGATTCGATTACGGGGGCGATGCCGCGGCCCCCCGGCGGCATGGACTTGATTGTGCGGCCGGCCCCGCCGTGATTGACAGCAGGATCATGAAGATGAGCGTCGACACCCGCCTGGGCGATCTGAACGATCCTCCCGCCCGTTTGCATCCGGACCGCCTTGATTCCCCGGCCCCCGCCGCCCTGCTGCGAACCGTGCTCAACGCCTCGATGGACGGCGTGTTGATCGTCGACCGCGGCGGCGACCTGATCGAGGCGAATCCGGCCGCGTGCCGCCTGCTGGGCGTGCCGCGCGACACGCTGATCGGCTCGCCAGCCGCCGCGCTGGCGGCCGAGGGCGCCCCCCGCGAGGTTTTCAGCCGCGGCGCCCTGGCCGGGGAAGGCGAGCGCTTCATCCCTCATTTCCGGCTCAGGGGGCGCGGGTCGCGCGAAGGCGAAATCCACGTCGAGATGACCCTGGCTCCGTTCATGGAGTCCGAGCCGTTGCTGCTGGTCTTCGTGCGCGACATCACCGAGCGCCGCCGCCTTGAACGCGACGTCCTCGACATCAGTGACCGCGAACAGCGGCGCATCGGCCAGGACCTGCACGATTCCTTTAACCAGCATCTGACGGCCATCTCGTTCTCCAGCCAGATGCTCCGCCAGAAACTGGCCGCCCGCGGGCTGTCCGAAACGGCCGACGCCGACAAAATCCTCGCCCTCATGAACCAGGTCATCGTCCAGACGCGCACCTTGGCGCGCGGACTGCACCCGGTCGAACTCGAACGCAAGGGTTTAACGGCCGCCTTCCTTGAATTGGTGATGTCGATCGAGCATATGTTTGGCGTCGTCTGCCGTTTCGAAAACGATCCGAGGGTCGAAGTGACCGACCTCGACGCGGCCACCCACCTCTACCGGATCGCCCAAGAGGCCGTCAGCAACGCCGTCCGGCATGGCCGCGCCCGCAATATCCGCATCCGCTTCGAGCGCGCCCCGGGCATGGTCACGCTCGTTGTCGCCGACGACGGCGCCGGCTTTCATCCCGCCGCCGGCCAGAAGCCCGGCATGGGTCTGCGCATCATGCGCTACCGCGCTCGGATGATCAACGCCGAGTTGGCCTTAACCTCCCCCCCCGAGGGCGGCACCACGTTGCGCTGCCGTTGCCCGGAAAGCATCCTCCTGGCGGCGCCCGACCGCGATTGAATCGCCTTTCCACAAGCGACCGAAAATTAAGAGGCCGGGAACCCGCGGCGCGTCCCCCATTCTCGCCGCCAAACCCAAAATGGGCGCGCCGCTCATCCCTGACCACGCAAAAAAAAATCGCGATTTCGACTGTGCGCAATATCACAAGCGCATTTATCTGTTACATTGTGTAACATCCACGCAAATCGACCCTTCGCGAACGCGGCAACAAATAACCAATGTACATGGCCCTCGCGTGATTGCCGAGACGCACGCGAACACGACGGCCGCGCCGCAGTGGAAAAATGGGTTTGCTTATATGAGTTCTTTGTTGTATTAATATTAGCTACCCGGCTGTTTCCCTGATCGGGGGCGCTGGCGTCGATAACGCGCTAAGTTGTACTATAGCGATCGTTTTTCCATGAATACGCTGGAAACTTCCCTGGTGATCGGCTTTGGCGCCTTCGCCGCCGGATTTATCGGATCCCTGACAGGCCTGGGCGGAGGCGTTGTCATCGTACCCCTTCTCACCCTGGCCCTCGGGGTCGACATGCACTACGCCATCGGCGCCTCGCTGATCGCCGTGATCGCCACTTCCTCGGGGGCCGCCGCCGCCTACGTGCGCGAAGGTTTCTCCAATCTCCGCATCGGCATCTTTCTGGAGCTGGCCGCCACCATCGGCGCTCTCGGCGCGGCGTTGCTGGCTACCCACGTCTCCACGACGGTCCTTGCCATCGTCTTCGGACTCGTTCTGATTTACTCGGCCTATCTCTCCACGCGCAGCCATGCCAAACCGGCAAACGGCGCAACGCCCAATCGCCTCGCGGATCGGCTGCGCCTCAACGCCTCCTACCCCACCTCGCAAGGCATAATCCATTACCGCGTCCAGGGCGTTCTGTCCGGTTTCGGCCTGATGTTCGTGGCCGGCACGCTGTCGGGCCTGCGGGAATCGGCTCGGGCGC
>JAMCWS010000040.1:2332-5271 GCA_023480605.1 bacterium | reverse complement strand
GCTTCAATCGGAACGGCGAACAGGTCGCGGACCAGCCGCACGTCGAGCGACTCCAGCGTGCGTTCGGTGACCTTGCCGACTCCCCAGAGCCGCCCGATGGGGAGCGGAGCCAGGCGGGCGGCGGCCTCGGCGGCCTCGATGACGACGAAGCCGTCCGGTTTTTCCAGGTCGCTGGCGATCTTGGCCAGGAACTTGTTGGGCGCCACACCGACCGAGGCGGTCAGGCCGGTCTCGTCGCGGATGCGGCGCTTGATCGTGCGGCCGATCTCAATGGGGGAACCGAACAGGCGGCGGCTGCCGGTGACGTCGAGGAAGGCCTCGTCGATCGACACAGGCTCGACCAGCGGCGTGTAGTTGCGGAAGATGGCGTGGATTTGTTCTGAAAGGTCGACGTAGCGGGTGAAACGGGGTCGGATAAAAATCGCCCCGGGGCAGAGCCGGTGGGCAACGGCGGCGCTCATGGCGCTGTGAACGCCGAACTTGCGCGCCTCGTAACTGGCCGCCGCCACGACGCCGCGCCCCTCGGGCGTGCCGCCGACAATGACCGGCCGGCCGCGCAAGGCCGGATTATCGAGCGCTTCGACCGAAGCGAAGTAGGCGTCCATGTCGACGTGCAGAATCGCGCGGGAGGCGGCGGTCGGGGACTGGAGATCGGCGGCGTCCATGGGGCCAATATATCACCCCGGAAAAAACAATTCAGCCACGAAAAAAACACGAAAGAACACGAATATCTATGATCCATAAAAGGTGACGCCTTTATCGACCAGGTGAACCAATTATTATATGTGGATTTAGTATTTTGTTTATAAATTTATTATTTCGTGGATTTCGTGTCATTTCGTGACTAAGTATGGTTGTTTTCAAGATCACCGGCGCCGGTTGGTGCATGTGGCCGGCCACCCCCGGCGATTGCGAGGGGCGCCACCGGAAACTACGGCATGATCATCGATCCGACGCCCTTGTCGGTGAACAATTCGATCAGCAGCGAGTGGGGGAGGCGGCCGTCGAGGATGTGGGCCATGCCGACTCCGGCGCGCAGGGCGGCGCGGCAGGCGCGCACCTTGGGGATCATGCCCCCGCGGACGATCTTCTGCTCGATCAGGCCGTCAATATCACCCTCGCGGATGCGGCTGATGAGCGTCGCGGGATCGTCGGCGTCGCGGCAGATGCCGCGCACGTCGGTCAGCAGGACCAGTTTACGCGCCTTGAGCGCGCCGGCCAGGTCGGCGGCCACGGTGTCGGCGTTGATGTTGTAGGTCTGCCCCTCGGGCGAGACGCCGATGGGCGAGATGACGGGGATGAAATCGGCCTTTTCGAGAATGCGGATCACCTCGGGATTGACGGCCTCCACTTCGCCGACGTAGCCCATGTCGCGGTCGGGGTTGGTCTGAAGTTTACGGGCGACGATCAGGTTGCCGTCCTTGCCGGAAAGGCCGACGGCGCGGCCGCCGAAACCGTTGATGCCTTGGACGATCTCGCCGTTGAGCTTGCCGTTGAGGACCATTTCGGCCACGTCGAGCGTCGCGGCGTCGGTGACGCGCTGGCCGTCGATGAATTGCGCTTCGAGGCCCATGCGATCCATCAATGCCGTGATCTCGGGACCGCCGCCGTGGACGATGATCGGATTGATCCCGACGTGCTCCATGAGCACGATATCCTGCATGACCATGCGCTTGAGTTCGGGGTCGATCATGGCGTGGCCGCCGTATTTAATCACCACCGTCTCGCCGCGGAAACGCTGGATGTAGGGCAGGGCTTCCATCAGGACGGTGGCCTTGCCGATGAGGGATTGAAGTTCGGATTCGGTGGCGATCGGGGGAATCATGGGGCTTTGCCTGCCTGGGTGGTATGGACTTGGGGCGGTTTTTCAGATGGGGAGAAAGGACCTAAGCGACCAAAAGGGGGCATGAGACTTATGAGGCCTATGGGGCATTGGCATTCCGATTGGGTCCTTTAGGTCTTTTTAGCCCTTTTGGTCCTTTGCATCCTTTCACCTTTCGTCGTTGGGCGGCGGCTTCACGCCGCCGGTTTTTCGGCGCGGCGGGCGTCGAGCAATTCCTGGCTTTCGGGCGGCAGACGGCAACCGCGCGGGACGATGAACGACGAGGCGTACGCCCCGCCGCGCAGGTAGCGGCGGGCCATGCGGCGGATATCGGGCGGCTCGACGCTTTTCAGCCGGCCGATGACTTCGTCCACCGGCGGCACGCGTCCGAAAGCCAGCGTCGACTCGGCCAGGCGCGACGTCCGCGCCTCGGTATTCTCAAGTCCCATCAGCAGGGCATCGACCATCTGTTCGCGGGCCATGACCAATTCCTCTTCGGGCACATCCTCGTCGGACAGGCGGTCGATCTCGTCCATTGCGATGCGCAGCACTTCGGGCAGGGCGCGCGAACTGGTGCCGCCGTTAACGGCAAAGCAACCCTGGTCGCTGAAGGACTGGACAAACGAGCCGATGGAGTAAGCCAGCCCTCGCTTCTCGCGGATCTCCTGGAACAGCCGGCTGCTCAGCCCTCCGCCGAGGATCATGTTCATCAGGCCGAAGGCGTAACGGTCGGGCGAGGTGCGGTTGGGCGCCTGGGTGCCGAAGCAGAAGTGGGCCTGTTCGATGGCGCGGCGATTGAAAGTCAGGCGGGGCGCGTCGACGGCCGGCGGCGCGGCCGGCAGGGGTGCGGGGCCGCGCTCGAGGGCGCCGAAACGCCGCTCGATGACGCGCCGGCAGGCCTCGGCGTCGTAGGCGCCGGCGATGGACACCAGCAGACGGTGGGACCTGAATTCGCGCGCCCAGTAAGCGCCGATGGCCGTGCGTGTGAAGCGGCGGATGTTGCCGCGCGGGCCGATCACGGGCCGCCCGAGCGGATGGCCGGGCCAAAGGTTCTGGATGAACCGGTCGACGCAGACTTCGTCGGGGTTGTCTTCGTACATCCTGTATTCTTCGAGAA